>JAYTAJ010000732.1:0-3568 GCA_043737575.1 Myxococcales bacterium
GGGCCTGGATCGATCAGCACCAGGACGACTGGCCGACCACGACGATCTCGATCGCGTACAAGTGGCTCAACGAGGGCCTGCAGGAGCGCTGCATCACGCGCGATCTCAAGTGGGGCATCCCGGTCAATCGCCCCGGCTTCGAGGACAAGGTCTTCTACGTCTGGTTCGACGCGCCGATCGAGTATCTCGGCTCGACCAAGGAGTGGGCCGACCTCGATCCCGCCCACCGCGACTGGCGGTCGTGGTGGTACCAGGCCGACGACGTCCGCTACACGCAGTTCATGGCGAAGGACAACGTCCCCTTCCACACGATCATCTTCCCGGCGACGATCATCGGCAGCCGCGAACCGTGGAAGCAGCCCGACTACGTGAAGGGCGTCAACTGGCTGACCTACGAGGGCGGCAAGTTCTCGACCAGCTCGCACCGCGGCGTGTTCATGGACGATGCGCTCGCGATCTTGCCCGCCGACGTCTGGCGCTACTGGCTCATGGCCAACGCGCCCGAGTCGAGCGACGCCGACTTCACCTGGGATCAGTTCGCCGCGACGATCAACAAGGACCTGGTCGGCGTCTACGGCAACTTCGTCAACCGCGTCGTCAAGTTCGCGCAGTCGAAGCTGGGGCCGACCATCCCCGACGGCGGCGCGCCCGGCGCGCAGGAGGACAAGCTCGCCGCCGAGCTCGAGCCGCGCATCCGCGATCTCGGCCAGCACCTCGACGAGGTGTCGTTCCGCAAGGCGCTGCAGGAGCTGCGCGCGATCTGGACCGCGGGCAACACCTACCTCGCCGAGTCGGCGCCGTGGACCGCGATCAAGACCGATCGCGATCGCGCCGCGTGCGTGGTCCGCACCGCGCTCAACCTCGCGCGCGTGATGGCGATCCTGTCGGCGCCGATCATGCCGACCACGTCGGCCAAGATCCTCGACGACCTCGGCGTTCCCGCCGACGCCCGGGCCTGGCCGATCCGGCCGATGGCCGAGGAGCTGGCGGTGCTGCCGGCCGGTCATGCCTACACCGACGGTGGGTTGCTGTTTGGTAAGATCGAAGACACCCAGGTCGCGGAGTGGAACGCGCGGTTCTCCGGCTCGAAGACCTGATCGAGCGTGGCAGTCGTGCCTGGGGCGAGCGGTGGCGCACGGGGCGTGCGGCGAGGCTCCGACGATCATTCGCATGGAGTGTCGGCCCTGGCCTTGCACTGACGTCGTTCGTCAGGAGCAAACGCCCATGCGGACCAACACCGAGATGCGCGCCATCAACCCACCGCCACCGTCGAGCACCGCGCGGGCCCCGACCGAGCCGCTGACCCTCCGGCCGACCACGGGCCCGCAGCCCACGCCGACGGCCGGCCACCGCCGCATGGCGGTCTTCCTCGGCGCCTGGCAGAGCGACGGTCGGTCGCGGCCGAGCCCGTACGATCGCGTCGCGCCCGCGGCGACGTCGCCGCTGTCGGTGCGCATGCACGGCAGCCACGTCGGCGAGTGGCTGCCCGGCGAGTTCTTCCTGATCAACCGCTGGGATCAGCGGGTCGGCAACGTCGGCTTCCGCGGCCTGTGGGTGATGGGCTACGACAGCAAGACCGATCGCTACTTCCTGCATCGGTTCGACGACGCCGGCAACTCGGTCGGGTACCGCGCGACGGTCGAGGGTCAGGTGTGGACGATCGTCGGCGATCGCCAGCGCGCGACGTTCACGTTCAGCGACGACGGCGCGACGATGACGCAGCAGTGGTCGATGCGCGACGGCGACGCCTGGGTGCCGCTGTGCGACGTCCGCGCGATCCGCGCCGGGTCGTAACCGCCGCGCTATCATCGGCCATGCCCGAGCCCGACCGCGAGGTCGACTACATCGTCATCGGCTCGGGGTTCGGCGGCTCGGTGTCGGCGTTGCGGCTCGCCGAGAAGGGCTACTCGGTGGTCGTCCTCGAGCGCGGCCGTCGGTTCGCGGCCGCCGACTTCCCGAAGACCAACTGGAATGTCCGCAAGTCGCTGTGGATCCCGCGCGCCAAGTGCTTCGGCATCCTGCGGCTGTCGTTCCTGTCCGACGTGTTCGTGCTGTCGGGCTCGGGCGTCGGCGGCGGCTCGCTGGTCTACGCCAACACGCTGTACGTCCCGCCCGCCGCGTTCTTCGACGCGCCGTCGTGGCGCGGGCTGGCCGACTGGAAGCCGCTGCTCTTGCCGTTCTACCGCCGCGCCCAGTTCATGCTCGGCGTCACCCAGAACCAGTTCGAGGCCGAGCCCGATCGCGTGCTCGCCGCCGTCGCCGCCGAGCTCGGCAAGGGCGACAGCTACGTCACCACGCCGGTCGCGATCCACTTCGGCACGCCGGGCCAGCGCGTCGCCGATCCGTACTTCGGCGGCGCCGGGCCCGATCGCACCGGCTGCGTCTTGTGCGGCGGCTGCATGGTCGGCTGCCGCCACGACGCCAAGAACACCCTCGATCGCAACTACCTGTGGTTCGCCGAGCAGCTCGGCGCCGAGGTCCGGCCGATGCGCACCGTCGTCGACGTCCGCGCCCGCGACGGCGGCTACGACGTCACCCACGTCGCGAGCGGCGCGTGGATCGCGCGCGATCGCCAGGTGCTGCGCGCGCGTCACGTGATCATGGCGGCCGGCGTGCTCGGCACGGTGCAGCTCCTGCTCGAGTGCAAGGCCCGCGGTAGCTTGCCGCGGCTGTCCGACGCGCTCGGCCGCACCGTACGCACCAACAGCGAGGCGATCCTCGGCGTGGTGTCGCGCCAGCCGGTGCGGTTCGATCGCGGCATCGCGATCTCGTCGTCGATCCACGTCGACGATCACACCCACGTCGAGGTCGTGCGCTACAGCGACGGCTCCGATGCGCTGGCGCCGCTGTCGACCTTGCTCACCGACGGCGGCGGCCGGGTGCCGCGCTGGCTGCGCTACCTCGGCAACGTGGTGCGCCACCCGATCGACTTCGCGCGATCGCTGTGGCCGTTCGGCACCGCGCGGCGCGGCGTGTATCTCCTGGTGATGCAGACGCTCGACAACTCGATCGGCCTGGCGCTGCGGCGGCGCTGGCGTCGGCTGTGGCGTCGCGCCCTCGACACCCACGGCGGCGGCGGGAACCCGACCTACATCCCGCTCGGCAACCAGGTCGCGCGCGCGTTCGCCAAGCGGGTCGACGGCGTCGCCCGGTCGTCGTTCTTCGAGGTGCTGTTCGACGTGCCGACCACCGCGCACATCCTCGGCGGCGCGGTGATCGCGGGCTCGGCCGCCGACGGCGTCATCGACACGCGGCACCAGGCGTTCGGCCACCCCGGCCTCTACGTCGTCGACGGCTCGATGATCCCGGCCAACCTCGGCGTCAATCCGTCGCTCAGCATCACCGCGCTGGCCGAGCACGCGATGAGCCAGATCGCCGCGAAGCCGGGCGCGACCGTGCGCACCGCGATCGATCCGGCGTGGGAGGCGGCGCGCATCGCCGAGCTGACCGCGCTCGCCGCCGACACCGGCAGCGACAGCCTGCAGCGCAAGCGCCTGCCGATCGCCGACTGACTAACGCGAAACCCACTTGAGTTGACCCGTCTCGCTTGGTCCTGCGCCCGGGGGCG
>JAYTAJ010000733.1:0-8124 GCA_043737575.1 Myxococcales bacterium
TACTTCACCACGATCGTCACGGTCGCGCCCTGGCACACGCCGTTCTCGGACAGCTGGAGCTGCGACATCGCGCCCTCGGGCACGGTGACGTCGAAGCTCTTGCTCGCGCTCGAGCAGACCTCGTCGGAGATCCCGGCCGCGCCGCCGTTCTCCTTGAGGTAGCCGATGCCGATGCAGGCCTCGTCCTTCGGCGTCGTGACGGTGACGTCGAAGTGCAGCGCCTCGCCGGCCGGCACCGTGAACTTCGCGTAGCCGCTGGTGTGGCACCCGAGCGCGGCGGTGATCGTCGAGCCGCGCTCGTACCCGACCGCGTCGGCCATGGTGTCGCCGAGCGGCCCCGTCGCGTCACCGCCGCCGGCCCCGGTCGACGTGCCCTTCTTCATCATGCTGCAACCGGCGAGCCCCACGAACGCGACGACGAATAGCTTCTTCATGCGCGGGTGGAGACGCCAGCCGCCCGGATGTGACGCCGCGGCGGCCGGGTTTTTCGCCGCTCAGTACGCGCGATCGTTGGTCACGTAGTACCCGGTCGTCTGCGCTGGCGGGTGCAGCGGCGCCAGCGTGCACCCGGTGGTGACGCCCGCGACGACCTGCACCGTCGCGTCGACGACGCGCCAGATGTCACCGGTGGTCGACCCCGACGAGTCGAAGTTGGTGAGCGCGTTGGGCGGCGCGCCGTAGCTCGCGCGCAAGACGCCGGCGCAGTAGATGTTGACCAGCGGGTGGACCACGCCGCCGCCGCTGTAGTAGTGCGCCATCACGCGGAAGGTCTCACCGTGGTTCGGGTTGTCGACGTTGATGTTCTCGGGCACGCCGTTGGCGTTGATGCTGTCGATGTCGAGCCGTGGATTTCGACAGTAGCCGAGCTGCTGCCAGGTCGAGCCTTGCGGGCCGCCGACGCACTCGACCAGCGGGCTGTTGGGGTAGCTCCACGGCGGCGGCGTGGTCGACCCGGCCGCGCAGTTGGCATAGTGGCAGTCGTCGGTAGGTGAGAACCAGTCGGTCGTCGTGCCCGGGCGGTGCAGGTGCAGATCGATGTCCGTCGCCGCCGAGCGATCCGAGCACAGCTCGACGCGCAGGCCGGGGTTCGCGATGTGGACGATGAACGTGCAGATGTAGACCTGACCGCCGACCGCGGTGATGCGGACCCGCACCGTGTAGTCGCCCGACAGGGTCGGCCGCAACGTCAGGGTCGACGTGGTCTGGCCGCTGAGCGTGAACGTCTGGCGCACCGGGCTGGTGGTGGTGAGGAACAGCTGATCGCACGGACCGCCCGTGACCTCCCAGCTGTACGACTGCACCGGGCCGGCGAAGAACGACGACGCGTTGATCACGTAGTCGACGAACGGCGCGCCGTCGGGCAGCGAGCTCGGGGCCGGACACGCCAGCAGCACGACGCCGCACGACGGGTTGTCGTCGGTGCAGCCGTTGCAATTGTTGTCGAGGCCGTCGCAGGCCTCGGCGCCCGGCGACAGGCCGCCCACGCACGCGCCCCAGCTGGTGCCGGCGGTGTTGCAGGTCTGGTTGCCGTCGATGCACGCGCCGACGTCGCGGCGGCCGGGCGGGCCGCGGAAGCACGACTGCACCGCGCCCGGCGAGCACGCGCAGCCCTCGTCGGACTGGCCGTTGCAGTTGTCGTCGGAGCCGTTGCCGCAGACCTCGACGGTGCCGCAGCCATCGGCCACCGGCGTCGCGCAGGTGTCGCCCTCGCACGCGTCGCCAACGCCGTCGGTGTCGGCGTCGCTCTGGGTCGGGTTGCTGACCAGCGGGCAGTTGTCGCAGATCTGGCCGACGCCATCGCCGCCGCCGACCTCGCCGTCGCCGTCCTGCTGGCCGGGGTTGGAGTCGAGCGGGCAGTTGTCGGCCGCGTCGAGGAAGCCGTCGTCGTCGCTGTCGTCGCAGACGTCGCCGACGCCGTCGCCGTCGAGGTCGGCCTGGCCGGGGTTCGCGATCGCCGGGCAGTTGTCGGTGGCGTCGGCGATGCCGTCGTTGTCGGCGTCGACGTCGCAGGCGTCGCCCTCACCGTCGCTGTCGGCGTCCTCCTGGCCCGGGTTCGCGATCGCCGGGCAGTTGTCGTCGACGTCGAGCAAGCCGTCGTTGTCGCGATCATCGCAGGCGTCACCGGTGCCGTCGCTGTCGGCGTCCTCCTGGCCCGGGTTGTCGGTGTCGGGGCAGTTGTCGGTGGCGTTGGGGACGCCGTCGTTGTCGTTGTCGACGTCGCAGGCGTCGCCGTCGCCGTCCTCGTCGGAGTTCTCCTGGCCGGGGTTGGCGACCAGCGGGCAGTTGTCGTCGTCGTCGCGGATGCCGTCGCCGTCGGTGTCCTCGCAGACGTCGCCGATGTCGTCGCCGTCGCTGTCCTCCTGATCGGGGTTGTAGTCGAGCGGGCAGTTGTCGCAGACGTTGCCGATGCCGTCGCCACCGCCGCCACCCTTGAGCACCGCGTCCCCGCCGAAGTCGGTGTCCTCCTGGCCGGGGTTGGCGTCGAGCGGGCAGTTGTCCTCGAAGTCGAGCACCGAGTCGCCGTCGGTGTCGTCGCAGACATCGCCCTCGCCGTCGGCGTTGACGTCGTCCTGATCGGCGTTCTCATCGATCGGGCAGTTGTCGCAGGCGTCGCCGACGCCGTCGCCGTCGGTCTCGGTCTGCAGCGGATCGGCGTCGGCCGGACACAGATCGCACGCGTCGCCGACGCCGTCGACGTCGCCGTCGGCCTGGGTCGGATCGAAGTCCGCCGGGCAGGTGTCACAGGCGTCGCCGACGCCGTCGGGATCGGGCGAGCCGGGGTCGATCACGACCGCGTCGCTGGTCGCGCTCCACTCGGCCGCGATGCGTCCGGGCAGGCCGACGCCGACGGTGCCGTCGAGGTTCTCGATGCCCTGGGTGTGCGGCCGGCTGTTGTGGACGCAGCTGCCGCACTGCAGCTCGATGCGGTGGGTGGTCTCGTGCAGGATGATCTGGCCGGTGACCGGCGCCGCGCCGTTCGAGTGGTGACCGACCGCGTTCCACGACACCACCAGCTCGCGGTTCGGCGCGGTGCCCTGGGTGCCGTAGGTGATGGTGCCGCCGGTGCCGGTGTTGAGGTCGACCCAGAACAGCGCGATGACGCCGTTGGGCGTGCCGACGTTCGGGATCGGCTCGCCGTCGCAGCAGCCGTCGTCGAGGTCGCCGAACGTGATGAAGCCGTTGGTCGAGACGTGGAACTGCGTCATCGTCTGGCCGAAGAAGTCGAAGCCGAAGCCGATGTCGAGCGGTCCCGACACGCTGTCGTCGCCCGACACCGCGATCGTGGTCGGGGCCGGCCGGAGCAAGAACGTGCCGGCCGCCGCGGTCGGCGTCGGGTTGGCGTCGCCGTCCTCCTGCAGCGGGTTGTCGACGATCGGGCAGTTGTCGTCGTCGTCGAGCAGGGTGTCGTTGTCGTCGTCGACGTCGCAGGCGTCGCCGTCGGTGTCGGTGTCGCTGTTCTCCTGCCCGGTGTTCGCGATCGCCGCGCAGTTGTCGATCACGTCGATGACCGTGTCGTTGTCATCGTCGACGTCACAGACGTCGCCCTCGGCGTCGGCGTCGTTGTTCTCCTGTAGCGGGTTGGCGATCGTCGAGCAGTTGTCGGCGGCGTCGAGCAGGCCGTCGTCGTCGTCGTCGGCATCGCAGGCGTCACCGTCGGTGTCGGTGTCGCTGTTCTCCTGCCCGGTGTTGGCCGTGGTCGCGCAGTTGTCGGCGGTGTCGGCGATCGTGTCGTTGTCGTCGTCGGCGTCGCAGACGTCGCCCTGGGAGTCGCCGTCGTTGTTCTCTTGCCCGCCGTTGGGATCGTCCGGGCAGTTGTCGACCGCGTCGTCGATGCCGTCCTGATCGCGGTCACCGGTGTTGCCGCCGGTGTCGATCGGGGCATCGACGCGGGCATCGGTGATCTGTGGTGAGTCCTCGCCGCACGCGGCGACCGCGGCGAGCGAGATCAAGGCGCAAGCGAACGCCGCACGGCGAGGAATGCCGAACATCATGAGAGACCCCCTGCGGGTCATCGTAGAGAAGTCGGCGGACGAATCCCAGCCGCGAATGATGTGGCTTTGCGCTTACATCATCCGGGCGCGGTGCCTACTTCTCGGGGTCGTCGACCTTCTGGGCGTAGCCGCGGATCGGCGGATCGGGATCCGCCTTCGAGCGGACCCGGATGATCGAGCCGGGCGCCTCGACGACGCCGGCCGCCATCGACCAGCCCGGCGGCACCTGTGGATCGGTGAAGAAGTACAGCCAGCGCGCGTCGAGCGGCGCCAGGTTCACGCAGCCGTGGCTCTTGGGCCAGCCGAAGCGATCGTGCCAGTACGAGGTGTGGAGCGCGAGGCCCTTCTCGGGGCTGAAGAACTGCGTCCACGGCACGGTCGCGACCGAGTACGGATCCTCGCCGGTCAGGCCCTTCATGTCGGTCTCGGCGACCTTCTTCCAGGTCCGGTAGACCCCGGTCTCGGTCGGCGTGTCGCGCAGGCCGGTCGAGACCATCGTCGCGTAGACCGGCAGATCGCCCTCGTACGCGACCAGGAGCTGCTGATCGAGATCGACGTCGATCCAGCGCTCGCCTGGCTTCACGCCCACGGGCACCGCGACCGGCTTGGCGATGCGGACCTCGCGGGCGTCGATCCACTCGGCCTCGCCGATGCGGTACGCGACGATCGCGCCGCCGTCCTGCGCGGTCTCGAGGATCGGCACCGCGTCGCGCTGGGTCAGCTGGCGGATCGATCCGCCGGCGCGCGCGGCGCGATGGCTCCAGACCTTGGTGCCGCCGCCGCGCGGCCACACGAACGCGAGCGGCAAGGTCAGGCCGGTGTCGTCGCCGAGGCGGACGCCCCGGTAGGTGCTGGGCTTGTGCTCGCGGATCGCCGTGCGCGGCAGGTACTCGTCGTCGCTCTTGGCGATCTTCCAGAACACCTTGCCGCCCGCGACCAGCTCGCCGTACTTGCGGACGTTGACCGAGCCGAGCAGCGGCCGACCCTTGGCGAGGCCGGCCGAGGTCGCGGCCTCGACGATCGCCGCGGTGCTGGTGTCGCCGTCGTCGTCGGGCGTGGTGGTCGGTCCGGGGGCGGGCTGGTCCTTGCCCGGCTTCGGCTTGGGGCCCTTGCTGTAAACATACGTCCCGGCCTCGATGACCTTGCCGTAGGTGCCGGGCACGATCTCGCCGCGATCGAGGCGCGGCAGCTCGACGCCGCTCGGCGCCTTGGGCGACGCCTCGAGGAAGTCGCCGCACACCCAGCCGTGGGGATCGATCGCGTACCAGCTCTTGGTGCAGCCGGGGCCGACCGCGGCGTCGCGCCACGCGACCCGGGTGTCCTGCGCGATCGTGCCGATGCGCTTGGCGTCCTTGTCGGCGCCGAGCCGCACCGCGACGGTGACGGTCAGGCGCAGCGACCGCGTGCCGGGCGGCAGCTCGGGGCGGGTCGGCGGTGGCGGGGTCACCGCGACGCCGGCCGCGGCGTCCTCGGTGGTCGGGCTCGGAGGCCGCTTGCCACCGCCGCAGGCGACGGTCATGGCGAGCAAGATCAGCGACAGTCGCACAGCCATGGTGGTAGCACGCCACATGCTAGGCTGACAGGCCATGAAGCTCGGCGAGATGCTGGTGCGCGACGGCCGCCTCACCGAGGCGCAGATCGCGGAGGCCGTCGAGCTGCAGCAGCGGAGCGGCGGTCGCTTCGGCACCGTGCTGTTCGAGATGGGCGCGATCGATCTCGACGCGCTCACCGTCTATCTCGGCCTCGAGCTCGGGATCCCGATCGCGACCGGCGCGATGCTCGAGCGGGCCAAGCGCGCCGCGGTGCGGCTGCTCACCGCCGAGCAGGCGCTGCGCTACAAGTGCGTGCCGCTGATCGTGCAGGACCGTCAGCTCATCGCCGCGATCGACGAGCCCTACGATCTCGACACCCTCGACGCGCTGGCGCGGCTCACCGGCTACCGCATCATCCCGCGCGTCGCCGCCGAGGTCCGCATCTACTACTACATCGAGCGCTACTACGGCATCTCGCGGCCGGCGCGCTTCAAGCACCTCGGCGATAGCCCGCGCGGTGATCTGCCGCCGTCGTCGTCGTTGCCGGCACCGCCGCTGCCCGGCCTGCCGCCGCGCACCGCGAGCCCGGTGCCGTCGCCGCGCGCCGCGCCCGCGATGAAGTACGGCCGGGCCCAGACCCGGCCGCCCGAGGAGATCGTCGAGGATCTCACCCTCGAGGCCGGCGACATGCTCGAGGAGCTGACCGCCGACGCCACCGCGATCGCCGAGCAGGCGCCGACCACCGCGGCGCGCGCCGACGCGCCGCCGCTGGCCCCGGTCGTGACGATCCACTCGTGGACGCCGATCGACGCGGCGACCGCGCAGCACGCGTTCGCGACCGCCGCCGATCGTGGCGCGATCGCCGACGCGCTGATGGCGTACGCGGCGCGGCTGTTCGACGTCGCGGTGCTGTTCATCGTGCGCGACAACTTCGCGTTCGGCTGGAAGACGCTGGGCGACGGCGTCGAGCCCGGCCGGGTCGAGTGCGCGCTGATCCCGCTCGAGGCCGCGTCGATCTTCCAGCAGGCGGTGAGCGGCGGCGACGGTCGCTACCACGGCGCGCCGACGCCGAGCGCGGTCCTGACCCACTGGTTCAAGATCCTCCGGGTCGGCGAGCCGAGCCACGTCACGATCGCCGTGGTCGCGATCCGCAAGCGCGTCGTCAACCTGGTCTACGGCCACCGCACCGGGCGCGACCCGCTCACCGACGACGAGCTGGCCGAGCTGATCACCGTGACCCAGGCCGCCGCGGCCGGCTACGCCCGCTTGATCGCGGGCGCCAAGCACCGCTGACCGGTCAGCCGACCGCGGCGCGGTAGAAGCGCGCCAGCTCCTCGTCGAGCAGCTCGGCGCGGAACCGCGCGGCGATCAGGGCCGCGGCGGCGGCGCCGTGCCGCGTGATCGCGTCGCGATCGCCGCTGTAGTACGCGAGCGCGTCGGCCAGCGACGGCGGCGACTGCACGTCGGCGAGGTAGCCGTTGTGGAGGTGGCGGATGACGTCGATGGTGCCGACCGCCTTCACGCCGATCACCGGCAGGCCGAGGGCGCCGGCCTCGAGCGGCGTGTTGGGCAGGCCCTCGCGGCGGCTCGGGAAGACCAGGACGTCGAAGCTCGACAGGAAGCCGATGAAGTCGGCGCGGCTGACCGTGCGATCCTGCCAGGTGATGCCGTCGACGGTGCGCAGCGCGGCGATCGTCGCCGGCAGCGGCGGCGCGTGGGCCTCGGGCTCGCCGATCACGACCAGCCGCGCGGCGCGATCGGGATGAGCGGCGCGGAACTGCTGCCACGCCGCGACCAGCTCGTCGGCGCCCTTGTGGGCGTGGAGGCGGCCGACCCAGCCGAACACGAGCTCGTCGGGCCCGACCCCGAGCTGGGCGCGGTAGCGATCGCGCAGCGCGGCGCGCACGACCGGATTGAACGCCGCGGTGTCGACGCCGATGCCGCCGGGCCCGAGGACGATCCAGCGATCGGCGCCCCACACCCCCTCGGCCTGGGCGTAGGCGCGCAAGGACGGCGACTCGACCAGCACGTGGGTCGCGGTGACGCTCGACAGACACTCGAGCAGGAACAACAGCCGCCGCCGCAGGCCGGTCGCGTCGGCGAACGGCGCGCCGCGCATGCGGTAGATGCGCACCGGCGTCCGCGCCACCAGGCCGGCGATCATCGCCATCAGCCCCGACTTCGCCATGTGGCCCTCGACCGCGGTGGCGCCGACCGCGCGCAGGATCCGCGCGATGCCGACGATGCTGCGCAGATCGGCGGCGGGGGTGATGCGCTTCGTCATCGGCACCACCGTGATCGGCAGGTGATCGTCGTCGACGATGCCCTGGGACCCGGTGGCGTCGCCGGTCACGAACACCAGCTCGATGCCGCGCGCCGCGAACGGCGCGACCTGGTTGGCGAGGAACACGATCGATCGCCGATCGAGGACGACGTGGACGATCTTCATACCGTGTAGACCGACGCGTCGTAGCGGGCGCGGTTGGCGGGATCGCGGAACCACGCGATGGTCGCGCGCAGCCCGGCCCGCAGCCCGTCCTCGCCGCCGATCGCAGGGGCCCAGCCGAGCAGCCGCTGGGCCTTGGCGTTGGCGCACAACA
>JAYTAJ010000734.1:0-8120 GCA_043737575.1 Myxococcales bacterium
GTCCCGGTGCTCGACGCGACCTACGCCGACGTCACCGTCGACGATCGCGGCACCATCCACGTGGTCGCCGCCGACGCCGCGCCGCGCGGCGCCGCGACCTGGGGCAGCGCCGACAACTCGGTCGTCTACACCCGCTCGATCGACGGCAAGACCTTCTCGAAGCCGGTCAAGCTCAGCGGCGACGGCGAGCCGGTGCCGTTCTTCTTCGTCAACCCGACGGTCGCGGTCGATCGCAAGCGGAAGTGGATCTACGTCGCGTACGCCGCCGGCACGCCCGACGGCGCGTGGAACATCCAGCTGGCGAAGTCGCGCGATCAGGGCAAGACCTGGCGGCGGCGCACCCTCGCGGGCACGACGCCGGCCTGCGGCAACCACGCGGTCCCCGAGCTGGCGGTCAGCGGCAACGGCCTGCTCTACGCGAGCTGGTACGAGCACCTCGGCGGCGCCGGCTACCGCGCGTACACCCGGTGCGGGGCCGGCGGCGACGACTGCGAGCGGCCGCGCGCGATCGGCCCGGCGATGGCGAAGTACGAGCTGGTGCGCCACTCGCCGCACTGGCTCGGCGAGTACACCGCGCTCGTCGTCGACGACCACCACCGCACGCTGCACGCGGTGTGGACCCAGATCGTCGGCGACGCCACCGCGTCGGCCGGGCGCATCGTCCACACCCGCCGCGAGATCCCGCCGAACCGCTGACGCGCGCGCTACCGGCCGCGGGGACAGCGCATCCGCACCGACCAGCCGTCGTGGAGGTAGACCTCGCGCACCGTGCCGCGATCGCCGCACAGCGCGGTGCCCGGCTCGGGCAGGAGGCACAGCGTGCGGCGGCCCTTCTTCGCGGCGATCGTGACCTTGCCGCGCGGCGGCGCCTCGCCGACCCAGACGCCGTCGACGTAGATGCCGGTCGGATCGGGGCACTGATCGTTGTCGACGACGAACGTCGCGGCGGCGACCACCGGCTCGGGCCGCACCAGCGCGGCGGGGGCGCGGCGGGCCTCGGTCGGCACCCGGTACAGCGATGGCTCGGCGGCGGCGGCGGCGAGCAGCTCGGCGGTGCAGTGGCGGCGGGTCAGCTCGCGGCCGAGCTGGGTCTCGACCGCTGCGCGCAGCTCGAGCACGTCCTTGCGCGCCGCCGCGTAGCCGCGGTGCGCGCTCGCGACCCGAGCGCGATCGACCGGCGACAGGCCCTCGGTCTCGCCGAACTTGTCGTACGTCGCGATCGTGCCGTAGGCGTCCTCGAGGCCGACCCCGACGACGATGAACTGATCGCGCGCCGCCTTCGCCAGCTCCCACAGCGGCGCGACGTCGGACAGGGGACACGGTCCGCCCGCCCGCGCCCGGGCCCGCGCCGCGATCGGATCCTTGCCCGGCCCCTCGCCGAGGATCGCCAGCGCGTCGAGGACGTGGGCCTCGACCTGGGTGCGCAGCGCCACCATCGTCGCCTCCGACGACGCGAACCGATCGAGGGCCGCGACCAGCGCGGCGCGATCGCCGAACGGCAGCTCGATCCGCGGCCGGCCCTCGTAGCGCAGCCCCGCCGGATCGCCGCCCTCGGCGAGCGCGCCGAGATCGCGGCGAGCGTCGGCGTGGGCCGGATCGCGCCGCAGCGCCTCGGCGAAGGCGATCCGCGCGGCGTCGCGATCCTGCGCGCGCAGCCGGACCACGCCGCGCAGGTACGCCGCGTTGGCGTCGCCCGGGGTCAGGAGCTCGACGACATCGAGCTGCTGATCGGCGCGCGACAGATCGCCCGACGCCGACGCGGCGAGCGCGAGGTCGTAGCGGATCGCCGCCGAGCGCGGCCGCTTCTGCGCGGCGCGACGCCAGTGGATCAACGCCTCGGCGTGCTTGCCCTCGAGGTACGCGGCGGCGCCGAGCGCAGTCCAGGTCCCGGCCTGGTACTCGACGAACTTCTGGGCCTTGGTCAGCACCTCGCGAGCCGCGGCGATGCGGCCGGCGTCGAGCAGGGTCGCGCCCGCGAGCAGCGGCGGCCGGGGATCGCCGGGCGCCAGCTTCCCCGCGCTCGCGTACCACCGCACCGCTTGATCGACGTCGCCGCGGCGGCGGTACAGATCGCCGACCCGCTTGTGGGCCGTCGGATCGTCGGGGCGCGCCGCCGCGATCTTCTCGAACCACGTCGTCGCCTCGGGCAGCTTGCCGAGCTCGGCGTAAGCCGACCCCAGCTCGATCTGCGCCGCGAGATCGGTCGGTGCCAGGCGGACCACGGTGTCGAGCTCGGCGATGCGCAGCGGTAGCGCGCCGCGGGCGCCGTGGATCTCGGCGAGCACGCGATGGGCCGGCAGATCGTCGGCGCGCCGCGCGACCACGCGGCCGAGCTCCCGCAGCGCACGCTCGGCGTCGCCGGTCCGCCACGCCGCCAGCCCGAGCGAGACCCGGGCGTCCAGATCCCAGGGCCGCGCCCGCACCAGCTGCGCGCTGCGGGTCAAGGCGGTCGGCCAGTCGCCGGTCGCCCGTGCCCGCTCGGCCACCGCGCGCACCGCCGCGGGATAGCCGGCGTCGAGATCCGCCGCGTAGGCGAACTTGCCGATCGCCTTCTTCGCGATCAGCGGATCGGGATCGAGGCTCCACACCAGGCCGAGGACGCGCTGGCCCGCGACCAGGTCGGGATCGACGAAGACCGCGTGGACCAGATCCTTGGCCGCCGCCTTGCGATCGATCGCGTCGACCGGCGGCACGCCGAGGTTGCCGAGGGCGCGGCCGAGGCCGCGGCCGAACAGCGTGAACGCGTACGGATCGGCGGTCGGCGCCGCCGCGAGCACGGTCGCAGCCTCGGGCGCCAGGGTCCACGCCGCGTCGACCAGCGCCCCCGTCACCGTCGCGCCGACCAGCGCGTGCGTGGTCTCGACCGGGCCCACCGCCTCGCGCTCGCCCGCGATCGTCGCGGCGCCGCCGTCGAGCCGCCACACCGCGACGTGGAGGCGCAGCTGCCAGTTGGGCCGCTCGACCCAGCCCGTGATCACCCAGCGCGCCGATCGCGTCGCCGCGAACGCCGCCACCGCGGCCGGGGTCGCCGCGACGACCGGCCCCGCGGGCACGACCCACGCGTCGTAGGCCGGCGCGAGGCCGGTGACCCGCTCGAGCTTCTCGGCGATCACGAACGGCAGGCCCGCGATCGCCCAGTCGAGGACGCGCACGCCCGAGCGATTCTCGAACGCCATCGGCGCGAATCGCTCGGGCATCTGCGCGGGGACGTCGGGCACGTCGTCGGTCGGCGCCGCGGCGCGCGGCGGCGGCGGCGTCACCGTCGGTTGCCCCCCCGCCAGTCCGGTCGCGATCAGCGCCACCGCCACGATCGCGGCGCTCTGGCGACGTCGCTTGCCTGGACCGGGCGGGAGGTTCATAGCTAGAGACAGCTTGCCGACTCCCGCCGCCGCCGCCAAGCCTCGTCGTCGCAAGCGTCGCATCCGGGCGTTCTCGATCCTGCGGCTGCTGCTGCTGATCGGCATCTACCTCGCCGCCGCCGGGGCCGGCTTCACCTACCTCGCGGTCGTCACGATCAACCGCGGCCTGCCGAAGGATCTGACCGCCGCGTTCGACTACCAGCCCAACCGCAAGAGCCTGGTCGTCGCCGCCGACGGCGAGGAGATCGGCGCGTTCTTCGTCGAGAATCGCCAGGTCGTCGCGCTCGATCGCATGCCGCCCCACGTGCTGTCGGCGTTCATCGCCGCCGAGGACGCGCGGTTCTGGGATCACCCCGGCTTCGACGCGATCGGCATCGGCCGCGCCGCGTGGAAGAACTTCTCGACCGGCGGCGTCAAGCAGGGCGCGTCGACGATCACCCAGCAGGTGATCAAGATGCTGCTGCTCGACAACGAGCGGACCTACGAGCGCAAGGCCAAGGAGCTGATCCTCGCGGTCCGCATCGAGCGCGAGCTGTCCAAGCCCGAGATCCTGTCGATCTATCTCAACCACGTCTTCCTCGGCAACAACGCCTACGGCGTCGCCGCCGCCGCCGAGACCTACTACGGCAAGCGGGTCGAGAACCTGACGATCGCCGAGGCCGCGCTGCTCGCCGGGCTGGTCGCCGCGCCCTCGGAGTACGCGCCGCACCGCCACTTCGAGCTGGCCCGCCAGCGCCAGGTCTACGTCCTCGGCCGCATGCGCGAGGATCGCTACATCTCCGACACCGAGTACGCCGGCGCCCTCGACGAGCCGATCGCGATCCTCGGCACCGTCGCCGAGAACGATCTCGCGGCGCCGTACTTCGTCGAGCAGATCCGCCAGCGCCTGGTCACCGACCTCGGCGAGGACATGGTCCTCCACGGCGGCCTCCGCATCTATGCCACGCTCGACACCCGGATGCAGGCCGCCGCCGAGGCCGCGCTGCGCCATGGGCTCGAGACCCTCGATCGCCGCCTCGGCTTCCGCGGCCCGGTCGCGCAGCTCGCGGTCGCCGCGCGCGGCGCCTTCGCCGACGGTCCGCCCCAGCGGGTCCGCGGCGGTCAGCTCGAGCCCGCGGTCGGCGACGTCGAGCCCGAGGCTCGCTACGGCGGCCTGGTCGTCGCGATCCCGCGGAAGGGCGACGTGATCGTCGACCTCGGCCCGCGGACCCTGCCGATCAGCGGCAAGGACGCGACCGATCTGCGGGCCTGGCGCAACGAGGCCAAGCAGCCGCTCGCGGTCGGCGACGTCGTGCCGGTCCGGCTGTCGGCCGACGGCCAGACCGCGGTGATCGATCAGGCGCCCGCGGTGCAGGGCGCGCTGGTCGCGATCGAGCCCGCGACCGGCCGCATCCGCGCGCTGGTCGGCGGCTACGACTGGCTCGACAACAAGTTCGATCGCGCGACCCAGGGCAAGCGCCAGGTCGGCTCGTCGATCAAGCCGTTCATCTACGGCAGCGCGATCGCCGACGGCTACACCGTGGTCGAGCGGGTACTCGACGGCCCCGTCGCGGTGCCGACCGCGACCGGGATCTGGACGCCGTCGAACTACGACAACCGCTACAGCGGCTGGGTCACGCTGCGCACCGCCCTCGCCAAGAGCCTCAACACCATCTCGGTGCGCCTGATGCTCGACGTCGGCGTCGATCGCGTGATCGACGTGATGCGCGGCTTCGGCATCGCCAGCGACATCCCGCGCCACATCTCGATCGCGCTCGGCACCCCCGACCTGACGCTGCTCGAGATGGCGGGCGGCTACGCCGGCATCGCCGCGGGCGGCCGCCAGGTCACGCCGCGGCTGTGGGACGTGGTGATGGACGGCCACGGCGAGCCGATCCTCGATCGCCGCCGCGATCCGCCGGGCACCCAGATCTGGCCGCCCGAGGTCAACTACGCGCTGATCGATCTGATGCGCGGCGTGGTCACGCGCGGCACCGCGAAGCGGGCCCTCGAGCTCGGCCGTCCGGCCGCGGGCAAGACCGGCACCAGCGCCAACTTCAAGGACGTGTGGTTCATCGGCTTCACGCCCGATCTGCTGTGCGGCGTGTGGATCGGCCGCGACGACTCGACGCCGATCGGCGACAAGATCACGGGCGGCGGCGCCGCGGTGCCGATCTGGCTGGAGTTCATGAAGGCGGCTCACCCCAACACCCCGGTCCGCGACTTCCCCGTCCCCGCGGGGATCACCTTCGCGCGGGCCGAGCCGTGGAGCGGCTCGCCGATGGGGTCGTCGCCCGACGCGGTCTGGGTCCCGTTCGCGCGCGGCACCCTGCCCGCCGGGTTCGGCGGCACCGCCGCGAGCCGCACGTTCTCGTCGCTCGTCCCGGCCGTACCGCCGCCGTGATCGGAGCCGCGCGCGCATCGCGGGCCCATCGTGCTAGCGTGTCGCGCCATGGCAAGTCGTTTGTGCCTGTCGGTCGCCCTCCTCGGACTCTCGCTCGGTGGTTGTGGCGGCGACGATGGGGTCAACACCGACGCGGGGATCGACGCGATCCCGCCGTCGTGCCTGGAGGCGATGGAGCACAGCGACCTGACCTGGCTCCAGGACAAGGTCTTCACGCCGAACTGCTCGGACTTCACCCCGTGCCACAAGGGCGCGGCGCTCGAAGCCGGCGGGATGTCGCTCGAGCGCGGCCAGACCCACCGCAGCCTGGTCGGCGTGCAGTCGACGATCTACGACCAGTACCTGCGGGTCGCCCCCAACGACCCCGCCAACAGCTACCTGATGATCATCACCGGGGAGTACCCCGGCCCGATCGACTCGGAGGTCGGCATGATGCCGTACAACAGCTCCCGGCTCTGCCAGCAGAAGCGCGACGCCATCGAGCGCTGGATCATGGCGGGTGCGCCCGATGAGCCTCCCCTGTGAGGCGGCATAAGTCGTCCATTTGGCAACGGAATCCGAAGCACCCGGCTTGACGATCGCGGATGACCCTCGTACAACCGAGGCACACGCGCGAGCAGAGCTATGGGCCCTAGCCCGAGGACGTAATCCATGGATTGGCTAAGCGACGTATTCGACAAGGGCGGGCCGTTCTTCATCATCAACACGTTCTTTCTCGCGATCTGCATCGCGCTGATCGTCGAACGTTCGATGTACTTCCTCGGCCGGGGTCACCTGAACGCCAAAGCCTTCCTCGAGCAGATCAAGCGTCTGCTCGCGGCCAACAACGTCGATCGCGCCAAGAAGCTGTGCGACGCCACCTCGGCGCCGGTGGCTCGCGTCGCCAAGGCCGGCCTCAACCGCCTGCACCGCGGCGAGGCCGCCGTCGCCCAGGCGATGGAAGAGACGATGACCGAGGCGCTGCCCGAGGTGAAGACCCGCATCGGCGCGCTGTGGTCGATGGCGAACATCGTGACCCTCACCGGTCTGCTCGGCACCATCACCGGTCTCATCGCCACGTTCTCGGCCTTGAAGAACTCCAACCCGGCCGAGAAGGACGAGAAGCTGTCCGAGGGCATCGCCGAGGCGATGTACAACACCGCGTACGGCCTCTCGATCGCGCTCTTGTGCATGCTCGCCCACCTGCTGCTGTCCTCGGCCATGAAGAAGGTCGTGTCGGACCTCGAGGCGTTCTCGCTGCGCTTCGAGAACCTCCTCGCCGAGGGTGGTGCCGCCGCCGCGGCGGGACGCACCGCGGGCGCGAGCCCGGGGCTGGTCGACGCAGCCGTGGTCGACGCAGCCGTGGTCGACGCAGCCGTGGTCGACGCAGCCGTGGTCGACGCAGCCCACGACGAGCCCAGCAGGTAGTTCGTCGGTGCTCACCGCTCAGCAGGTCCGCACCAAGCAGCGCCGCGCCGTCGCGCGCCGCGAGGTGCAGATCGAGGACGACGAGATCGAGTCGGGTGAGATCAACCTCATCCCGTATCTCGACATCGTCACCAACCTGATGCTGTTCCTCCTGGCGTCGGTGGCGGCCAACATCATCTTCGGCCAGATCAACACCACCTTGCCCGATCAAGGTGCGCCACCGACGTCGCAGCAGAACGATCCGCTGAAGACGCCCGACGAGCAGCCCCTCGGGCTCGCGGTCGCGGTGACCCGCGACGAGATCATGGTGTTCTCGTTCTCCGGCCTCGAGGGCACGCTCCAGGCGCCCAAGGCCCGCATCCCGCGCACCGGCAAGGTCGGCGATCGCTGCGACTCGCCGTTCGAGTGCGAGACCAACAAGTGCGGCCGCCAGCAGGTCTGCGAGCTCGACCCCAAGGCCGACGTCACGCCGATCTTCGACTACCGCAAGCTCAACGACGCGCTGTTCGAGATCTCGAGCCGCCACTGGAACGATCCGGCCAAGCCCAAGCTGCGCAAGCTCGACACCTACCAGGCGGTGTTGATGGCCGATCCGTCGATCCCGTACGGCACGCTGATCTCGGTGATCAGCGCGATGCGCTGCAAGATGCCCGCGTTCGGCACCGAGCAGCCGTCGTGCTTCATGCCGACCAACGATCCGGTCCTGAAGAAGGCGGCCAGCCCGGTCGACGACCTCGCGCGCCTGTACGATCCCGATCGCACCGACTACGATCCGTCGGTGCATGCGCTGTTCTCCGACGTGGTCTTCTCGACGGGGTTCCGCTGATGTCGTTCACGTCATCCGAAGCGCGCTCGTTGATCCGCAAGGCGGTCGGCCGCGTCCCCGAGGGCGAGGAGATCCGCCACCTCAACATCATGCCGATGATGGACATGATGACGATCCTCCTGGTCGCCTTCATCTCGCAGATCGC
>JAYTAJ010000735.1:0-3559 GCA_043737575.1 Myxococcales bacterium
TGCGCGCACGGCGACGGCACGAAGTCGCCGACCCGCAACAGGCCGTCGGTGGTCGCCTCGATCTGCTCGAGCACCTCGAGCATCGAGATCCGGCCGGCGCGATCGAAGCTGCGGCCGCCCTGCCCGGTGTACGTGATCGTGTGGATCTCCAGGTGGCGGACGTTGCGCTTGCCGAGGCCGTACGCGATCAGCTGGCCGACCTCGTGATCGTTCACGCCCTTGGTCATCACCGGGATGAGCGTCGTCGAGACGCCGTGCTCCTCGAGCAGATCCATGCACCGCAGCTTGGTCGCGATCAGGTGCGCGCCCTGGAGCAAGAAGTCGGCGTCGCGATCGAAGCTGTCGAACGACAGCGCGACCCGGGCGTCGAGCGCGGCGAGCTGGGCGACGAACGCCTCGTCCTTGGCGAGGCGGATGCCGTTGGAGCAGACGGTGACGCGGTGGATGCCCTCGCGCTTGGCGGCGACGATGAAGTCGAGGAGCTGCGGATGCAAGGTCGGCTCGCCGCCGGTGATGTTGACGATGTCGAGCTCGCCGCCGTGATCGTCGCGGAGGTGGCCGAGGACGCGCGCGAAGTCGTCCTGGCTCATGTGGTAGGCGTCGTCGTTCTTGTTGTGGACGTAGCAGATCGGGCAGTCGAGGTTGCACGCGCTGGTGATGGTGACGACCGGCAGCCGCACCTTCTGGCTGTGGGCCTCGCACGGTCCGCAGTCGAACGGACAGCCCAGCTCGATCGGGCGACGCTGGGCTCGCGGGCCGACCTTGTGCTGCGCGATCGCGCGGGTCTCCTCGTACCAGGCGACGCTGGTCGAGATCCGCACCTCCTGGGCGCCGTGCTCGACGCAGTGCTTGCGCATCCACACCTCGCCGGCCGCGGTCGCGACGATGTCGGCGGCGATCGCGTTGCGGCAATCGCGGCACAGGCTGGTGGTGCGATGGAGGACGCGGTCGTCCACCACGTTCACACCTGCCGCCCGGCGCGCTTGCCGTGGACCAGGTTGGCGAAGGTCTGCACCGTGAACAGCGCGAGGATCTCGCGAGCCCGCAGCCCGGGCTTGATGCGCGGCGCCGCCTCGGGCATGAGCTCGCGCAGGCGGGCGAGGCCGGCCTCGGAGATGACGCCCGACGGCGCGAACTCGTCGTCGGACATCGTGCCGCGGGCGGCCCGCTCCATCTCGCCGCGCGTGATCTCGATGCCGAACTCGCGCTCGATGCCGAACACGATGTCGAGCAGATCGAGCGACTCGGCGCCGAGATCCTCCATCAGCGCCGAGTCGAGGCGGACCTTGTCGAGGTCGCAGCCCAGCGAGGTCGCGACGATCTCACGCACGGTGTCCTCGACGGTCATGGCTCCTCCTCCTCGAACCAGGTGGCGACGCGATCGACCGCCTTGCGCGGCTTCGCCTCGGTGACGCCCGCAGGGTAACCGAGCGCGACCGCGCCAACCATCTGCCAGGGCGCCTCGATGCCGAGCGCGCGCTGGATCTCGTCCTTCGCGATCATCGGGCCCGCCATCCAGCACGCCCCCAGCCCCTCGGCGTGGGCCTGCGTGAGCAACGTCATGATCGCGGCGCAGGTCGAGCACAGCTCGGCCTGCATCGCCGACGCGGTGCTGTACTGGCTGGGATCGCCGCCGCCCGACGCGATGAAGTTGGCGATCAGATCGGGATAGCTGCGGTACTGCGGCACGATGATCGCGGCGGCGGCGGCGAGCGGCTCATGGAAGAAGTCGCCGTAGTCGCCGTAGTCCGACGCGTGGTGGCCGCGGGCGATGATCGCGCGGATCTCGTCGGCCTTGGTGTGGACCGCCTCGGCGATCTGGGCGCGCAGCGCGGCCGTGCGCACCACCGCGAAGCGCCACGGCTGGCGGTTGGTGTTCGACGGCGCGGTGACCGCGGCGTCGATCAGGCGGGCCAGGACCTCGCGCGGCACCGGGGTCGGCGCGAAGGTGCGGACGCTGCGGCGCGCGCGCAGCCAGGTCAGGATCTCGGTGGGATCGATCATGACAGCTTGAATCCTCCGTCGACGTTCCAGATCTGTCCGGTCACGTAGCTGGCGTCGTCGCTCGACAGGAAGCCGACGACGCGGGCGACCTCCTCGGGGCGGCCGAACCGACCGAGGGCTACCCGGGCGAGGAGCTCGGCGGGCGCGAGGGCGCGGAGCTCTTCGGTCATCGCGGTCTCGATGATGCCAGGCGCGACCGCGTTGACGCGGACGTTGCGCGGCGCCAGCTCGACCGCGAGGGCGCGAGCCAGGGACTCGACCGCGCCCTTCGACGCGGCGTACAGCGCCTGTCCGCGGCCCGGACGTTGCGCCGCGACCGACGAGATCAGGGTGATCGCGCCGCGGCGACGGCGCAGCATGCCGCGCATCGCCTCGCGACAGCACGCGACCACGCCGCCGAGGTTGACGTCGACGACCGCGGCGAGATCGTCGGGCGTCGACGCGCCGAGCAGGCCGTCGCGGGTGATGCCGGCGCACGCGACCAGCGCGTCGATGGGACCGAGGCTGTGCTCGGCGGTGGCGAACAAGGTCGCGACCTCGGCGGCGGCGGTGACGTCGGCGTGGATCGCCTGGGCGCGACCGCCGCGGTCGACGATCTGGGCGACGGTGGCGGCGGCGCCGGCGGCGTCGCGGTGGTAGTCGACCGCGACCGCGAAGCCGCGGCGGCCCAGCTCGATCGCGATGGCGCGGCCGATGCCGCGCGACGCTCCGGTGACGACGGCACAGCGATCGGTCATGGCACCTCGATGCGGATGGCGGTGATCAGTCCCGGCGCGGCGGCGGCGAGGCCGATCGCGGCGCGGGCGGTGGTGGCGATCGGGCGGAGCGCGACGGTGAGCGGGCCGTCCTCGGCGGCGGTCGCGCCCGCGATCGGCGGCACGATGGCGCGGCGCAGGGCCGACGCCAGCGCGATCGTCTGCACCAGCGGCGTCGCGGCGCCGACGTGACCAAAGCTCGCGGCGAGCGCGGTCAGCACCGCGTCGGGGCCGACCACGGCGGCGACCGCGGCGCGCTCGGCGCGATCGATCGCGGCGTCGGCGGTGGCGGCACCGTCGACGATCGGCGCGGCTCCGACCGTGCGCGCTGCCCGCGCGAGCGCATCGGCCGTGTCCTCGCTCGCGCCCGCGAAGGCGGTGACGGTCGCGAGCCGCGCCGCGGCGGCGGCGGCGTCGGGCCGCACCAGCACCAGCACCGCGACCGCCTCGCCGGGGACGAAGCCGCGGGCCGCGACGTGGTAGGGCGCGATCACGTCGCCGCACGCGGCGGTGGTCGCAGCGCCGCGCTCGCCGAGCTCGACCAGCGACTCGGGCTCGAGCAGCGAGTCGTGAGCGACGACGATCGCGGTGTCGACCGCGCCCGCGTGCAGCGCCCACGACGCCGCGGCGATCGCCTGGGCACCTGCGCTGGCGCCGCCGAAGGTCGCGCCGTCGCCGCGGGCGCCGAGCTCCGCGGCCAAGAGCGCGTGGACGTTGTTCGACAGGTGCCGCAGCATCCAGAACGGATGGATCTCGCGCAGGCCCAGCGCCCAGGCGTCGCGGCCATCGTCGCGCTGCCG
>JAYTAJ010000736.1:0-3558 GCA_043737575.1 Myxococcales bacterium
GCGGACCGATCCAGGCCTACGTGCTGGCGGTGCCCGAGGCCAGCACCGAGACCGTCATCACCGCCGAGGAGGCGTACTTCGCGTTCGGCTTCGGCGCCGCCGGCATGGTGACGCCCTGGGACGACGAGACCCAGCTGCAGATCCGCACCGCGACCAAGAGCACGCTGCTGTCGTGGGCGTTCAACATCGCGGTCCCGGTCGCGAAGTGGAAGGGCATCCGCCACGACAGCTCGACCCAGGTGGTGAACGCGCTGCGCAACTCGACGGCGCCGGCCAAGGCGATCGGCATCCTCGGCGTCGAGGTCTACGATCAGTTCCGCAACGACCTCGATGTGCTGGCGTTCCGCGGCTACAAGCAGTGGGCGGCGTACTATCCCGACTCGACCGCGACCGCGCTCGACAAGCAGAACGTGCGCGACGGCCACTACACGGTGTGGTCGCCGACGGTGTATCTGACGCGGACGACCGCGGGCGTGCCCAACTCGGCGCGCGCGAAGTACGTCATCGATCTGATCCTCGGGCTCACGGTCACGCCGACGCCGAACTTCATCGCCAACCTGGCGGTGGTGCACAACGGCCTGGTGCCCGACTGCGCGATGGCGGTGCAGCGCTCGGCCGAGGGCGGCAACCTGTCGCGCTACGCGCCGGCCGAGTCGTGCGTCTGTTACTACGAGGCGCAGGTCGCGCCGACCACGACCACCTGCCGCACCTGCACGACGACGCCCGGGTGCGCCGCGGGCGGTGGCGGCGTGTGTCGCAACGGCTTCTGCGAGGTGCAGTGATGATGACGCGTGCCTTCGCGATCGCGGTGGTCCTGGTGCTGGCGGCGTGCGGCGACGATGGTCCGTCGCAGACCGACGCCGGTGCGGCCGATGCCGGTGTTGTAGACTCGAGCGGCGCCGACGCCTCGTGCTTCACCAACCCCCAGACTCACGAGGAGATCATCAACGCGTGCACGACCGCGGAGAAGATCTACAAGACGCCGGTCCTGCCGCTGCTGCTGCCGGACGGCGGGCTGCCGCCGATTCCCTGAGGGTCGCGGTCGTGCTCGGCGCGCTCGCGGGCGCCGCGATCGCCGAGCCGCTGCCCGACGACGTCGTGCTGTCGGGCTACGTGCAGGCGGATCTGGTGCCGTGGGATCAGGCGTCGGTCGACGAGCTCGACGACGACGGCGCGCCACTGAACCGCCAGCGTGCGGTGATCCGCCGCGCGCGCTTGCACGCGGCGCTGGAGCGCGAGCGCTACTTCGGCTCGCTCGAGCTGGACGGCAACACCGTCGACGGTGCGACCGCGCGGCTGGTGGGGGCGAAGGTCGGCGCGCAGTGGAAGACTGACGCGCTCGAGGCGTCGATCGCGATCGGACTGTTCAAGATCCCGTTCGGCCGCGAGGTGCCGTCGCCCGAGGCGGCGCGCGAGGTGCTCGAGCCGACCACGCTGTCGCGCGCGCTGTTCCCGGGCAACCACGACGCCGGCGCGATCGCGAGCGCGCGCTGGCGCGGCGTCGAGCTGACGGTGGCGATCACCAACGGCGCGCCGTCGGGCGACGCTCAGTTTCGCGGCCGCGATCCGTCGTCGAGCTGGGACGTGGTCGGGCGCGCGGGGGCGCGGGGCACGCTGCGCCACGGCACCGTGCTGAGCGGCGGCGTGTCGGCGCTGACCGGGACCGGGCTGCACGCGGGCACGCCCGCGATCAAGGACGCGATCGCGTGGCTCGACGCCAACGAGGACGGCCTGGTCCAGACCACCGAGCTGCTGGTGGTGCCGGGCGCGCCGGCGACGCCGTCGCAGCGGTTCGCGCGCTCGGCGATCGGCGCCGACGTCGAAGTGACCTGGTGCCTGCGGCGGCTCGGCGCCGGCGTGGCGTCGGCCGAGCTGGCGCTCGCGACCAACCTCGATCGCGGCGTCGAGTACGCCGATCCGACGGTGACGGATCGCGATCTGCGCGAGCTGGGCGCGCAGGTGCAGGTGGTGCAGTCGTTGACCAAGCACGCGCGGATCGCGGCGCGCTACGACGTGTATCGCCCCGATCGCGACGCCCGCGACAGCCAGGGCGCGATGGTGGTGCCGACCGATCCGCGCTACGCGACCCTGGCCATCGTCGCCGAGGCGCGGCACGACGGCGCGCGGCTGATGATCGAGTACGACCACGAGCGCAACCCGCGCGGCCGCGGCCTCGACGGCGCGCCGCAGACTCGCGCCGCCGATCGAGTGACGGTGCGGGCGCAGGTGACGTTCTGATGCGGCGACGCTGGCGGCTGGTCACGGTCGCGGTCGCGCTCGCAGGTTGCGACGCGGCGTCGTCGGAGCTGGGCCGCGACGCGCTGTTGCAGGTCGACGGCGCGCAGTGGCGGCCCGGTCCGGCGCCGACCGCGCGCGGCGGGCCGACCGTCGAGGCGGTGACGGTGGTGCGGACCCAGCTCCTGCGCGACACCGACGGCCAGCGGATCAGCGGCGCGCTCGGCGGTGGCGCGACCGCGGTGTGGATCGGGCTCGATGGCGACGACGGCGGCTGGATCGTCACCGCCGGGCCGCCGAGCATCGACACGCCGAGCCTGCCGAGCTTCGCGGCGACGATCGCGATCGCGGCGGCGGTGCCGCTGGGCCCGGCGTCGGTGCGGTTCCTCGCGATCGACGGCGGGTCGCGGCCCGGGCCCGCGGCGGTCGAGACGTTTCTCGTCGAGGATCTACCGCCGCCGAGCGGGGAGCTGGTGGTGGCGCTGGGCTGGGACGGCCCGGCCGATCTCGATCTGCACGTGGTCGCGCCCGACGGTGGCGAGGCGTGGTCGGGCGATCCCAACACCTGGGAGCCGCCGCCGCCGGGCACGCCGATCGATCCCGACGCGTGGCGCGGCGGCGGGCTGCTCGATCGCGACGCCAACGCGGCGTGTCGCCGCGACGCCCGGCCGCGCGAGCATGTGATCTGGACCCGACCGCCGCCGAGCGGGCGCTACCTCGTGCGGGTCGACGCGCGATCGCTGTGCGGCGCGGCGAGCGCGTACTTCTACGCGGCGCTGTACCGCGGCGATCTGCTGATCGCGAGCGGCGAGGGCCTGGCGACGCCCGACGACGTGCTGCAACCCCACGGCGCGGGCAGCGGCATCACCGTGCTCGCCGTCGACGTGCCGTGAGGATCGTCGGGCTCGCCTGCGTCGCGATCGCCGTCGGCGGTCCGGTCGCGATCGCTCGCGCGGTGCCGACGGTCGCGGTGATCGTCGGCCGCGTCACCGACGCCGAGACCGGCGAGGCGCTGCCCGGGGTGCCGGTCCGGATCGGCGCGACCCTGAGTTTCACCGACGCCGACGGCGGCTTCGTCGCCGAGGTCGATCCGGGCGCGGTCGCGATCGTGATCGAGGCCGACTACCTGGTGCGCCGCGCGGTGGAGCTGACGGTCGGCCCGGGCGAGCGCCGCATCGTCGAGCTCGCGGTCACGCTCGATCTCGACGGCGCCGAGACCGTGACGATCGACGACACCGCGCCGCTGGTGCCCGGCCACACGTCGATCGACGCCGCCGACGCCGCGAAGCAAGCCGGCACCGGCGGCGACGCGCTCAAGGCGGC
>JAYTAJ010000737.1:0-3555 GCA_043737575.1 Myxococcales bacterium
GGCGTGACGTGCAGCCGCTCGGCCGCGCGCGCGACGTTGCGCTCCTCGAGCACGGTGTGCAGGACCAGCAGCAGGTTGAGGTCGATCGCGGCAATGCTCATCGTCCGTGAGCATACGCCTCACGAACCATCACTTCCGCAGCGGATCGGATCGGGCCACGGTGCCGGGCATGCAGCTCTTCCTCGCCGGGGTCGTCGTCACCGCGCTCGCCGCGTGTCATCCGACCCCGCCACCCGCACGGAGCACCGCCATGACCCACCAGCTCGAGGTCCTCGACTCGTACCTGTCGTACCGTGAGGCCGGCACCGGCTCGCCCATCGTCTTCCTCCACGGCAACCCGACCTCGTCGCACGTCTGGCGCAACGTCGTGCCCCACCTGACCGGCCGCGGCCGCTGTCTGGCGCCGGATCTGATCGGCATGGGCCAGTCGGGCAAGCCCGACATCGGGTATCGCTTCGCCGATCACGCGCGCTACCTCGACGCGTGGTTCGCCGCGCTCGACCTCCGCGACGTCGTGCTGGTCGGCTACGACTGGGGCGGCGTCCTCGCCCTCGACTGGGCGGCGCGCCACCCCGATCGCGTGCGCGGCGTCGTGGTCTTCGAGACGTTCCTCCAGCCCATGCACTGGAGCGACTGGTCGCCGCAGGGCGCCGAGCTGTTCGGCGCGCTGCGCACGCCCGGCGTCGGCGAGCAGCTCGTGCTCGAGGACAACGCGTTCCTGCCGCGCTCGCTCGAGCACGGCGTCCAGCGCGGCCTCGCCGAGGCCGATCGCGCCGCGTACTTCGCGCCGTTTCCGGATCCGGCGTCGCGGCGTCCGCTGCTGCAGTGGCCACGCGAGATCCCGATCGACGGCGAGCCCGCCGACGTCGCCGCGATCGTCCTGCGCAACGGCGCGTGGCTCGCCAGCTCCGCCGCGATCCCGAAGCTGCTGCTCACCTTCGACGGCCCCGGACTGTCGAACGCGCCCGCCGTCGCCGCCTGGGCCCGCGGCAAGCTCGAGGTCGTCGCGCTCGGGCCGGCCGGTCATCACGCACCCGAGGACGCACCGCGCGAGATCGCGCACGCGATCACGCAGTGGCTCGACCGCAGCGTGCGGTGACTTTTCTCCAAGGCGAGCCGGCGCCCGCGGTTCCAAGCGCCATGAAGATCGTTTGCGAGACGTGCGCGACGAAGTACTCGATTGCCGATGACAAGGTCCGGAACAAGGTCTTCAAGATCCGCTGCAAGCAGTGCAGCAGCGTCATCGTGGTGCGCGCCACCACCACGGACGCCGTTGAGGAGGTCGCCGCCGCACCCGCAGTGGCCGAGGCGCCGCGCGATGACGATGCGGTGTGGCACGTCGTCGTCGACCAGGAGCAGGTGGGTCCGCTCACCGTCGCCGAGGTCCAGGCGCGGGTCGCCGCGGGCGCGATCGACGGCGAGTCGTACGTCTGGTGCGAAGGGTTCCCCGACTGGCTGCCACTCGCGGAGGTGCCGGATCTCGCGTCGATCGCAGCGCCCGCGGCGGCTTCGGCGGCGGCGCTGCGCGGCCAGCGCAACGACAGCTCGGTGCTGTTCTCGCTCGGCAGCCTGACCAAGCTCGCGGCCAACCCGCCGCCACGCGCGCCGCCGGCCCCAGGCGCCGCCGCCCACGGCGGTAGCGAAGGCTCCGGGCTCATCGACATCCGCTCGATGGCGAGCGCGTACCTCGGTCCGAGCAGGACCGCGAGTGGCGCGAGCCGTCCGCACGTCGGATCGGCCGACGATCTACCCGTGTTCTCGACCGCGGCGTTCAGCGAGCCCGCGGTGATCATCCCGATGGCCGGTGCGCGCACGAGCAACCGGCTCGTCTACCTCCTCCTCGGCGCGGTCGGGCTACTCGCCGCGATCGCGGCCGTGCTGGTGGTCGTCGTCCTCGGCAAGCAGGGCGCGACACCCGTGCCCGCGGTCGCGATCACCGCGCCCGATCGCGCGCCGATGGACGCCGGCACCGGCCCGACCGTCGCCGCCGATCCGATCGCGCCCGACGCCGGCGCCGCACCGCCGCCACCGACGCCGCCGCCGCGCACCGACGAGGACCGCCGCGCCGCGACCGGCCCCAACGTCCGGACCGCGAGCACGTCCAGCAACCGCGCCGTCCCCGCCAAGAAGATCGACGCGCCGCCACCACCACCGGCGCCCGCGGGCAAGTGCAACCTCGACGAGACTGGCTGTCTCCTCGCCGACAAGCGTCCTCCGTGCTGCTCGATCTACGGCGGCGGCCGACGGATCACGCCGAACGACAAACCACCGCCGCCACCGCCGAGCGACACCGGGCTGCCCGCGTCGCTCACCAAGCCCGCCATCTCCGCCGGCCTCGCCACCGTGCAGCGCACGGCGATGGCGTGCGGCGCGTCGTCGGCGGCGCGGGGCCGCGTCCTGATCGCGTTCAAGATCACCGGCTCGGGCGCGGTCGACCGCGCGACCGTGAAGGAGTCACCCGATCCCGCGCTCGGCGCCTGCGTCGCCGCAGCCGTGCGCAAGGCGGCCTTCGCCCGGACCCAGACCGGCGGAGCATTCCAGTTCCCGTATCGCTTCTAGTCGCGTGATAGTGTGGCCGCTCCTGACAACCAGGAGTGTCGCGATGGTCGGTCGTCTCCGCACGGGTGCTGTCACGCTCGCCCTGACGCTCGCCGCCTGTGGCCGTGGCGGCCCGAGGTCCGCGCCCCTCGGCGCGCCGCCGCCCGCGATCGCCGTCGCCGACGACGGCTCCCGGATCGCGAACGTGTCCTTCGCCGACGTCGGCCTCGAGGCCGCGTCGCTCGACCCGAACGTCGCGCCGTGTGTCGACTTCTTCCAGTACGCGTGTGGCGGCTGGCTCGCCGCCAACCCGATCCCCGCCGACAAGGCCCGCCACGGCCGCTTCTCCGAGCTCGAGGATCGCACCGATCACGCGGTGCGCGCCGTCCTCGACGATCTGATCGCGCAGCCGGCCACGGGTGACGACGTCGCGCAGCCGCTCGCCGACTTCTACGGCTCGTGCCTCGACGAGGCCGCGATCGATCAGCGCGGGGTCGCCGGCCTCGCGCCGCTGCTCGGCCCCATCGCCAAGGTCAAGGACGTCGCGTCGCTCCAGACCGCGCTGATCGCGCTGCACCGCCACGGCATCCCCGCGGTGTGGAGCCTCCGCATCTATTCCGATCTGCACGATCCGACGACCAATATCATCTACCTCGCCACCGCCGGCCTCGGCCTGCCCGAGCGCGAGCTCTACCTCGGAGACGACTTCGCGGCGGCCCGCACCGCGTACGCGGCGCACCTGGTGCGGCTGTTCGGGCTGCTCGGCGAGGGCAAGGACTCGGCCCGGCTCGCCGCCGCGGTGATGACGCTCGAGACCCGCCTCGCCCACCTGACCATCACCGCGGGCGCGCGCCGCGACGCGTCCGTCCTCTACAACCCGACCGACCTCGACGGCCTCGCCGCGGCCGTGCCCGCGATCGACTGGCCCGCGTACTTCACCGCGCTCGGCAACCCCGCCCCTGGCACGATCGCCGTCACCGCGCCGGCGTTCGTCGCCGAGCTGTCGGCGCTGATCAC
>JAYTAJ010000738.1:0-3555 GCA_043737575.1 Myxococcales bacterium
GAGGCGATCGACGCGTTCATCCGCGATCCCCACGCGCGCACCGTGCTCGACAAGCTGATCGCGCGCGGCGTCGATCCGATCGAGCCCGAGGTGATCCGCGTCGAGGGCCCGCTGTCGGGCAAGATCCTGGTCGTGACCGGCACCCTCACCGCGCCGCGCCCGGCGGTGCACCAGCGCATCGAGGCGGCGGGCGGCAAGGTCGCGGGGTCGGTGACGAAGAAGACCGACTACCTGGTGGCGGGCGCCGACACCGGCAAGGCCAAGCTCGAGGCGGCGACCAAGCATAGTGTGACGGTTGTCGATGAGGCCGGACTCGAGGCGCTCTTGGCGGGGGCTGATCCGGCTACACTCGCCGAGCCATGAAGCGGATCTGGATCGTGTGCGTGCTCGCGATCGCGGGCTGTCCCGGTGGCGGTGGTGGCTCCGACGCGGCGATCGACGCGCCGAGCGACGGCATCTCGATCGACGGCGACGGCGACGCGATGCCGCGGATGTGCGAGGAGTCGCCGCCGACGCCGGGCCAGGCGACGACCGGCGGGTCGGTGCTCGGCGCGTGGAACCTGACCTGGACCTGCGTCGAGGGCTGCGTCGGCAACCGGCCGGGGCTGACCTACGCGCGGCAGCTCGCGGTCACCGCCAACGCCCTCGGGTTCTCGAGCACGACCTGCGTGCGGTGCGAGCTCAGCCACGGCGCGACGCCATCGATCCCGGGCTGCGTCGACGTCGCCGCCGGCGCCGACTGGGACGCGCAGTGCCGCTTCAGCTACCGGCTGTGCGAGCGCAGCGATACGATCGAGGCGATGATCACGTGGAAGGAGCCGGGGCTCAGCGCCCAGCGCTGGCGCCTGGTCGGCTCGCGGTAGCGCCGCGCGCTCACGGCGGCAGGCCGAGCGCCTTGCGCAGCACCGCGCGCTGACCGCGGGCCGAGGTGTGGGTGGTGCCGTCGGCGAGCGACACCAGGTACTCGCCGCGGAACAGCGGCTCGATCGCGACGATGCGCGCGACCCGCACCAGCACCGAGCGGTGGAGCCGGACGAACGCGGTCGGATCGAGGCGGTCCTCGATCGACGACAAGGTCGACCGCAGCGTGTACGTGCGACCGCTGGCGCGCAGCTCGACGTAGTTGCCGGCCGCGACCACGGCGTCGACCTCGACGACCGGCACGAACACGAAGCGGGTGCCGTCGCGCACCGCGAAGCGATCGGGCAGCGCGTGATCGCGGCGCCGGGCCCGGGCGCGATCGAGCGCGCGATCGAGGTGATCGCGATCGACCGGCTTCAACAGGTAGTCGATCGCGCCGGCCTCGAAGGCCCGGCACGCGTACTGATCGTAGGCGGTGACGAACACGACCTCGGCGGTGGTGTCGGCCAAGGTCGCGGCGACGTCGAAGCCGTCGCGCTGCGGCATGCGCACGTCGAGCAGCACCAGATCCGGCGTCAGCGCGGCGAGCCGGGCCGCAGCCTCGGCGGCGTCCCCGAGCGACGCCACCAGCTCGACGTCGCGGTGGGCGACCAGCAGGCGCTCGAGGCGGCTGCGCGCCAGATCCTCGTCGTCGACGATCGCGACCCTCACGGCGCGGTCCCGGGCACGACCAGCTCGGCGCGGGCGCCGCCACCCGGGAGGTCGGCGACGACGAGCCGGCCGCGCGGGCCATACAGGTTGTCGAGGCGGGCCCGGATCGTCCGCAGGCCATGGCCCGATGACGGCGCGCTGCTCGCGCGCAGGCCGCCGCCGTCGTCGGTGACCGCGACCGTCAGCGTGGCGTCGTCGGTGCGGTGCGCGGCGATGGTCAGACGCCCGGGCCGACCGGTCGGCCACAGCCCGTGGCGCAGCGCGTTCTCGACCAGCGGCTGCACCGACAGCCGCGGCACCAGCGCGTCGAGCAGCGCGGGCGCGACGTCCCAGCGGACCTCGAGCCGATCGCCGAAGCGCATCTGCTCGATCGCGAGGTAGTCGCGGGTGAAGGCGATCTCGTCGGCGAGCGGCACCTCCTGGCGACCGTCGTCGATCAGCCGGCGCAACAGCGCCGACAGCTGCACGATCGCGCGATCGGCGGCCTCGGGATCGCGGTGGACCAGCTCGGCCACCGCCTGCAGCGTGTTGAACAGGAAGTGCGGCTGCATGGTCGCGGTGAGCGCGGCTTGCTGCGCCCGCGCCAGCGCGACCTCGAGCGCGGCGGCGACTCGGCTGCGCTCCATCGCGTCGCGCGCGTAGATCACCGCGTGGCCGACGCCGACGAACAGCCAGTACACGAACAGGTTATTCTCCACCGAGTGCATCAGCACCTCGGGGAAGCGCGGCGGCGCGTCGTAGAAGTGGATCCACGGATCGAGCAGGTAGATGTAGAGCGCGCGGATCACCACGACCGCGATCGCGCCGCCGAGGTGCAGCGCCAGCCCGCGCGGCCAGTGGGCGCGGCGGATCGGGAACCGCCGCACCAGCGCGTAGACCGCGACGGTGAGCGGCACCCAGCCCGCGACCGCGGCGAGCGCGGTCACCAGCGCGTCCCAGCCGCCGTCGGCGCCGCGGCTGCGCGCGTTGGCGGCGCTGACCAGCGCGATCAGCAGCCACCACGCCGTCGCGACGCCGACGATCACGACGGGTCGATCGAGCGTCGAGCGCCGCATCGAGCGAACCTACGCGCCGGTCCTCACGCTGTCGACCCCGATCGTCCCCGCGGAAGTCCGGTTGGTCCCGACCACCGCGCCGCGCCGCGGCGGCGCTCCTAGCGTGGGCGCATGCACAACCTCCGCTACCTTGCCTTGCTCCTCCCGCTGTCCGCGTGTGATGGCGGTGCGCCGCCCGAGCTCGAGGACGCCGTCGCCGCGCTGTCCGCGAGTGGCTGTCAGGCCACCAAGATCACCGCGTTCTCGACCGACGCCGACGAGGGCCGCCTGGTCTACTCGATCGACGGCCGCGCCGCGTACTTCCACCGCGCCACCGCGACCGGCCCGAAGATCTTCGAGAGCTACCGCCACGGCGGCACCTGGTCGGAGCCGACCATGGTCCCGTTCTCGACCGAGCACGTCGAGTTCGATCCGTTCCTCTCGATCGACGGCCGCACGCTCTACTACACGTCGTTCCGTTCGCTGTCGGGCACGGAGGCGCGGGCCGACGGCGATCTGTGGAAGGTCGCGCGCACCGCGTCCGGCTGGGGCACGCCGGTCCACCTCGGGCCCGAGATCAACACCGACGCCAACGAGTTCTTCCCCTCGGTCACCGCCGACGGCACGCTGTACTTCAACAGCGATCGCCCGGGCGGCGTCGGCGCGTGGGATCTGTACCGCGCGCGGCGCAACGGCGCTGGCTTCCGCCCCGCGGCGCTGCTCCCGGGCGAGGTCAACACCGACATCTGGGAGTTCAACCCGTCGCTGACCCCGGGCGGCAGCTTCCTCGCGTTCGGGTCGCTCGATCCCGATCCGGCGGCGCCGTACAGCGACGTGTTCTTCTCGCTGCGCCTCGGTGGCAGCTACTCGGAGCGGGTCAACGCCGGCCCGTGCATCAACACCGAGATCGAGGAGTACCACCCGACCGTCGACTGGCCGCGCGGCCGCC
>JAYTAJ010000739.1:0-3553 GCA_043737575.1 Myxococcales bacterium
GCCAGCTCGATCGGCACCCCGGGCACCGTGCTGGTGCGGCGGCGGGCGCGGCGGTCGTCGATGCCCATCGCCAGGATCGTGATGTCGTCGGACGGCGCGCTCGACCCGACGTGGGTGTCGACGTCCTGGAGGATCGCCTTCACGATGTCCTCGGCGTTGCCGCGGGCGGTGCGCAGGCGGCGCGACAGCCGCATCACGCCGTACTCGTTGCCCTTGGCGTCGCGGGCCTCGAGGATGCCGTCGGACACCAGCACCATCATGTCGCCGGCGTGGAGCTGGACCCGGGCCTCGCCGACCTCGAGATCCTGGACGACGCCGATCGGCGCGACGTGGGCGCGATCGGCCTGGAGCGGAAACACCCGCTCGCCGCGGCGCAACAGCGGCACGCAGTGGCCGGCGTTGGTGAAGACCAGCGTGCGGGTCTCGAGCTCGTAGATCGCGTAGATCAGCGTCGCGAACATCCCGTCGTCGCCGAGCTTCACCATCTCCTCGTTGACGCGGCGCAGGAGCCGCGCTGGCGTGCGGGCCAGACCGGCGCGGCTGCGCAGCTCGCTCGACAGCCGCGCCATGTACAGCGCCGCGCTGATCGCCTTGCCGGCGACGTCGCCGACCCCGAGGCCGAGGTGGCCCTCGTCGTGCCAGATGAAGTCGTAGAAGTCGCCGCCGATCTGATAGGCCGGCTCGTAGTGGACGGCGAAGTCGAGGCCGACCACCTGCGGCGGCGCCGCGGGCAGGAGCGATCGCTGGATCTGCCGCGCCACCCGCAGATCGCGCTCGAGGCGATCCTTCTGCGCCAGCTGCGCCGCGACCCGCGCCGCGTGGAGCGCGAGCGCGGTCTGGTACGCGACGGTCTGCAACAGATCGACGTCCTCCTGGCGGAACCCCGACGCGGTCGCGCCCTCGACGTAGATGACGCCGTAGTGCGCCGACTGCGCCGACAGCGGCGCGCCCATCCGGTTGCCGGCGACCTCGGCGCCGATCGGCTGGTTCGACTCGCCGAGCAGCACGCCGCGCTTGTCCTGGACGACGTGGGTGATGATCGTACCGGGCACCCGCAGGCCGCCACCGAACCCGCGCTGCCGCGACTTGTGGAACTTGATCTGCAGCTCGCCGGTGCGGTCGTCCTCGACGAGGACGCCGACGGTCTGGGCCTGCGGGAACATGTCGAGCAGGTGGCCGAGCAGGCTCTGCAACAGCTCGTCGGGGTCGGCGGTCCTGGCCGAGGTGTCGAGGATCGCGGTCAGCGCGGTGAGCTTGCGCTCGAGGAGCCGGAGGTTCTTCAGCTCGGTCGGCGCCGACAGGATCGCGCTCGTCCGCATCAGGTTGTTCTGCGAGTCGGAGTCCTCGCGGCTCTTCACCACCGGGCCCGCAGCGTCGACGATCGTGAGCCGGGTGTCGGGCATGCCGGGGCCGACCGAGTCGCTCTCGGGGGTCTCGACGCGGATCCGGTTCGACGCGATCATGATCTCGTCGCCGTGGCGCAGCACGTGCGGCGCGGCGAGGCGCGAGCCGTTGACCCAGGTGCCGTTGTTCGAGCCGAGATCCTCGACGCACCAGCGGCCCTCGTCGACGCGGACCCGCGCGTGCTGCCGCGACACCCGCATGTCGGGCACGAAGATCTGGCAGTCCGAGCGCCGCCCGATCACGTACTCACCCGCGTTCAGCGGATAGCGGCGCCCGGTGTTGGGACCGGCGATGAACACGAGGGCGGGCATGCGCGCGTACCGTTGATACACCACGGCGACGAGGGGCGCGCTGGGCTACGTGTCAAACCCGTTGTGAGCAGCGGTCGGCCGGGCGATCGCGATCGGTGTGCGCGCCGCCCCAACGTCACAGGCAACCGAAAGAACAGCACTATTCGACCGTCGGCGGCCCCGGGGGAGGGTGCGTCGAGGCCGTGTCCTTGACCCGCACCAGCCACCCGGGTACGAAGCGACAGTGAACGCCCTCGGCAACTTCATCGGCGGTGCCTTCGTCCCTCCCAGCGGCCCCGCGCTCGTGTCCCACGATCCGGCCGCAGACGGGGCGGTGGTGTTCGAGACCGGCGGCGACGAGGCCGCGGTCGCGGTCGCGTGTGACGCCGCCGCCGCCGCGGCGCCGGGCTGGGCCCGGCTGTCGATGGCCGAGCGCGCCGCGGTGCTGAGCCGATGGAAGGACGCGATCGCCGCCCGCGCCGTCGAGCTGGCCGACGCGATCGTCCTCGAGACCGGCAAGATCCGATCGGAGGCGCAGCAGGAGATCCAGACCGTGATCGCGCGCTTCGACGTCGCGCGCCAGCTGGCGACCGCCGATCTGCGCGAGGGCGCGATCGCCGGCTCGGCCCACGAGCAGCTCCGCTTCCACCCGCTCGGCGTGGTCGCGGTGATCGGCCCGTACAACTATCCGATCCACCTGTGCCACGCCCACGTCGTGGTCGCCCTGCTCGCCGGCAACACCGTCGTCGTCAAGCCGTCGGACATCACGCCGCTGACCGGTCAGCGCTACGCCGAGACCGTGCTCGCCGCGGGCCTGCCGCCGGGCGTCTTCAACCTGGTGCAGGGCACGGGCGCGGTCGGCGCGGCGCTGGTCGCCGATCGCCGGGTGAAGGGCCTGTGCTTCACCGGCAGCTACACCGTCGGCCGCCGCATCCAGGAGGTCGCGCTCGATCGGCCCGAGCTCCTGGTCGCGCTCGAGATGGGCGGCAAGAACACCGTCGTCGTCCTCGACGACGCCAGCGTGCGCCAGGCCGCTCACGAGATCCTGGTCGGCGGCTACCTGTCGGCCGGCCAGCGCTGCACCGCGACCGATCGCGTGCTGGTGCATCGCGGCCTCGCGGGCCCGCTGCTCGACGCGCTCCGCCGCGCCGCGCCGACCCTGCGCTTCGGTCACCCCGACGATCCCGCCAGCTTCGCCGGGCCGATCGCCACCGCCGCCGGGCGCGATCGCTTCGAGCGCGGCCTCGCCGCCGCCGTCGCTGCGGGCGCCGAGCCGGTGATCCCGGGCGGCCGGGTCGCGGGCGGCTTCTATCGCACCGCGTCCTTGCACGTCCTGCCCGCGGGGCGCCACGACGCGCCCGGCTACACCGACGTCGAGCTGTTCGGCCCCGACCTCGGCGTCGAGCTGTTCGACAGCGACGACGAGGCGATCGCGGTCGTCAACGCCAGCCCGTTCGGGTTCGCCAACGCGATCTTCACCGGCGACAGCGCGCGCTTCGAGCGCTTCTACCGCGAGACCACCAGCGGCATCCTCAACCGCAACCGCTCGACCAACCTCGCGAGCCCGCGCCTGCCGTTCGGCGGCACCGGCAAGAGCGGCAACTACCGCCCCGCGGGATCGATGGCGCACCGCAACGTCGTCGTCCCGGTCGCGGTGCAGGACAACGTGATCGGCACGATCGCGACCCACCCGATGCTCGCCGATCACCTGCCCGCACCCGATCTCGATCGGCTCGAGGCCCAGCACGTCGCCGAGGACGCCACCGAGGCGGCGCGCAACCTGATCGACGATCCGCGGCCGATGGGCCTGCGCCGTCCCAAGGGCGGCGTGATGCCGGCGTCCGATCAGTGGCTGATCC
>JAYTAJ010000740.1:0-3552 GCA_043737575.1 Myxococcales bacterium
CCGCCGGCGGCGCGGAACAGCCCCTTCACGACGCTCTCGACGTCCTCACCGACGTAGCCAGCCTCGGTCAGGGTGGTGGCGTCGGCGATCGCGAACGGCACGTCGAGCTTCTTCGCCAGGGTCTGGGCGAGCAGCGTCTTCCCCGAGCCGGTCGGCCCGAGCAGGATGATGTTGCCCTTCTGGACCTCGACGTCGGCCTGCTTGCCGCGCAGGCCGATGCGCTTGTAGTGGTTGTAGACCGCGACCGAGAGCGCACGCTTCGCCGAGCTCTGACCGACGACGTAGCGGTCGAGCTCCTCGACGATCGCGCGGGGGGGCGGGAACTTCGGCCGCTCGGCGGCTTCTTCTTTGGCGAGGATGTCGTTGCACAACGTCACGCACTCGTCACAGATGAACACGCGGGGTCCGCTGATGAGCTTGCGGACCTCGCGGCGCTGCTTGCCGCAGAAGGAGCAGTGAAATTCCTCCATGCCTGGTACCCGATTCTTACATGCTCGGGCGCCGAGGCAACAGGGGGGCGTCCTCTTGACGCGTTCGGTCAAGAGGGCGATCACTCCGCGGTGCGCGCTGTCGTCATCTGTGCCGAGCCCGAGATCACGCGCGAGGATCGCGCGTCGATCGCGAGCGCGCTCATCGATCTGGGGTGTGCCGTCATGCTCGGGCGCTTCGACCTCGGAGGCCTCGACGACGAGGCGATCGTCCTCGAGCCACCGACGGTGGTGGTGGTCGACGCCGGTGACGAGCTGCTGCGCGCCCAGCGCGCGGTGAAGAAGATTCGTTCGGGCGGTCCGCTCGCTGAGGCGCCGATCCTTGTCGGCCTCACCGTGGCGCGGCTATCGTCGCTCGATTTTTCGGTCGGCTTCGACGACTTCATCTTGCAACCGCTCGTGCCAGCCGAGCTGTACGCACGCATGCGCCAGCTCGACTGGCGCACCGCGGCCTTCGGCTCCGAGGAGATCTTGAAGCTCGACGATCTGGTGATCGATCTGGCCGGCCACGAGGCCCGCCTCGGCGGCCGGCGCCTGCCGTTCACGCACCAGGAGTTCGAGCTGCTGCGCTTCCTCGCCCAGCACCGCGGCCGCGCCTTCACCCGCGATCAGCTGCTCGATCGAGTCTGGGGCTACGCCTACGCGGGCGGCACCCGCACCGTCGACATCCACGTCCGGCGGCTGCGCGCCAAGCTCGGCCCGGTGACCGGCGGATTGATCGAGACGGTGCGCCACCTCGGGTACAAGCTGCGCGCCGCACGGTAGATTCGCGCCGTGTTCCACATCCTCGACCTCGGCGCCGACGGCGTGGTGGACGTGTCCCAGGACGCCGAGCGGGTCGCGCCGCCGCCGACCGGGACGATCCGGTGGATCGATCTGGTCGAGCCCAGCCCCGACGCGCTGTCGCTCCTGCGCCAGCGCTTCGACTTCCACGCGCTCGCGATCGAGGACTGCGCGACGTTCGATCTGCAGTCGAAGGTCGACGACTACGACCGCTACCTGTTCATCGTCATCCACACCTTCACCGGCGTGACCGGCGATCCGACCGAGCTGCAGATCCACGAGATCCACGCGTTCATCGGCGAGGGCTACCTGGTCACCGTCCACGACAACCCGTTCGCCGATCACGAGCGGGTCTGGGATCAGGCCTGCCGCGATCCCCGCCACCTCGAGCGCGGCCCGGGCTGGATCTTGTACCGCCACATCGACGCGATGATCGACGGCACCGAGCCGCTGGTGGTGCGGCTGCGCGATCGGCTCGACGCGATCGAGAGCCAGGTGATCGAGGGCGACGGCAAGCCCGACCTCACCGAGGTGTTCCGGATCAAGCGATCGACGGTGGCGATGCGCCGCGTGATCCGGCCGCTGCGCGACACCGTCGGCATCCTCCACCGCCGCGCCGACGAGCGGATCTCGACCCGGGTCGCGTTGCACCTGCGCGACGTCGCCGATCACGTCGGCCGCCTGGCCGAGATGATCGAGGAGCTGCGCGAGGTGTCGGCCGGGATCGTGTCGAGCTACCAGGCGGTGCAGTCGCAGCACGGCAACGAGGTCATCAAGCGCCTGACGGTGTTCTCGGCGGTGTTCCTGCCGATCACGTTCATCGTCGGGTTCTTCGGTCAGAACTTCGAGGATCTGCCGTACGAGAGCAGCGGTTGGATGTGGCTGATGATCGCGGCGGTCATCCTGGTGCCGGCCGGGCTGCTCGAGTGGTTCCGCCGCAACTGGCTGTAGACCACATGATTCGGCTCCGAGAACACAGAGCGCTCGGCATCCCTTCGGGAGCCTCACCGCTCTGATGATATGCTCGCGCCCGTGAGGCCCTCGATCGTCGCTGCTGGCGCGACCCACGTCGGCAACGTCCGCGACCACAACGAGGACGCGCACCTGGTCGCGGCCGACGACGGCATCTTCATCGTGTGCGACGGGATGGGCGGCCACGCCGCGGGCGAGGTGGCGTCGGCGCTCGGCGTCCGCGTCACCCGCGAGCACTGGCTCGGCGCCGCGGTGCAGCGCGCCGCCAGCGCGTGGGCGACCACCGGCACCCTCGAGGCGCGCCGCGCGTTCCTGTCGGCGGTGAAGGCCGGCGTGATGGCGGCGCACCGCACGATCTGCGAGCAGGCCGACGCCGACGACGGCAAGCACGGCATGGGCACGACGTTCACCGGCGTCGTGGTCGCGGGCGGCGACGCGGTGGTGGCCCACGCCGGCGACTCGCGCGCGTACCTGGTGCGCGGCGGCATCGCGATGCAGCTCACCGAGGATCACACGCTGCTCGCGCGCTTGCTGGCGTCGGGCATGCCGATGGCCGAGGGCGGCAACAACGCGCGGTGGAAGGGCGTCATCACCAACGCCCTCGGCTTCGGCGATGACACCAAGGTCATCACGTTCCTGGTGCCGCTGTCCGACGGCGACAAGCTGCTCTTGTGCTCCGACGGGATCAGCGAGTACATCGGCGAGGCCGAGGTCGGGCAGGTGCTGGTGGCGCAGCCGAGCCCGGCCCGCGCGGCGCAGCGGCTGGTCGATCTCGCGCTCGAGCGCGGCGGCGAGGACAACGCGACCGCGCTGGTGATCAAGGTCGTCGAGGTCGGTCAGGCGCCCGTCGCCGCGGCCCAGCGTCAGCTCGACGACGACGCCCTGGCCCGCTGTCCGCTGTACGAGCCGCTGTCGCCGCAGCAGCGGCTGCGCGCGGCGCGCATCGCGGTCAGCCGCGACTTCTCGGCCGGTGATCTGATCCCGGAGGCGTCGATGGGCAGCCGGGTCGCGTGGGTGGTGCTCGGCGGCGAGATCGTCCTCGGTGGCGCGACCCGCGGGCCGAGCACGCTGTTGTATCCGGAGGCGCTGCTCGGCCAGGGCTCGCCGCGGCGCGCCGATGCCCTCGCGGTCGCGATCGACGACGTCCGCGCGCTGGCGATCCGCGGCGACGACTTCCTCGAGCTGGCCGGCGAGGATCCCGATCTCGCCGAGCCGATGTACGCGGCGCTGGCGCGGGCGATCGGCGGCCCCGCGGCGGCGAAGCCCGAGTAGGCTCGCCGCACGCGATCACGGCCCGGGCTCACGGAAA
>JAYTAJ010000741.1:0-3551 GCA_043737575.1 Myxococcales bacterium
CTGCCGCCGGTCTGCTGGATGACGTGGGCCAGCTCGTGGGCGAGGAGGCGGCGGCCCTCGAGCGAGTCGGTGCGCGCCTCGCCCGCGCCGAGGACGACCTGGTGGCCGACCGCGAAGGCGCGCGCGCCGAGCAACGAGCTCAGCGCCGCGGCCTCGCCGCCCTCGTGGACGCGGACCGCGCCGAGGTCGTGGCCGAAGCGCGGCTCGAAGAACGCGCGCTCGTCGGTGGTCAGGGCGCGGCCGCCGCTGAGGCCCTCGATGCGGCCCTCGATCTCGGCGGGGAGGTCGCCCTCGCCGTAGGCGTCGTCGCCGACGGTCGGGCGGGTCTCCGACAGCCGCTGGATCTCGGGCGCGGCTCGGCCGGTGATCGCGACGTCGCCCTGCGCCATCACCTGATCGGCGGCGTCATCGGCCTCGCGCTCGAAGGCGTTGTCGGCGCCGCCGACGATCAGCTTGGGCTGGAGGTGCAGCTGCTGGAGGCGACGCTTGCGCTCCTCGGCGCGCTTGCGGGCGTCGGTGAGCATCTGCGCGGCGTCGCGGGCGGTGGCGGCGGGATCGATCGCGCCGACCGCCGAGTCGGGGCCGGCCTGGGTCGCCTCGGCGGTGGCGCGGCGGGCGTCGCGGTTCGCGGTCGGCGGCGCGCCGCGCGGCGGCACCAGGCCGGCGAGGTTCGGCGCGCCCGGGATCGACGCGGCCGCGGTGGTCGCGGCGGTGACGATCGGCGCGGCGGCCGCGGGGATCGGCGGGATCGCGGGGATCGGCGGGACCGCGGGCATCGCCGCGATCGCGGGGATCGCAGGGATCGCCGGGACCGCAGGCATCGCAGGGGCCGCGACGTCGACGGCCCCGGCCTTCGGTGGCGCGGCGTCGTTGGTCGGACGCGCAGTCGGCGTCGGGACCGCGCTGCGATCGCCGGTCGGGGTCGCGCCCGTCGGAGCCGCGCCTGCGGTCGGTGCCGCGCCTGCGGTCGGTGCCGCGCCTGCCGTCGGAACGGCGCTGCGATCGGCGATCGGCGTCGCGCCCGTCGGAGCCGCGCCCGCGGGCGCCGCGCTCGGATCCGCGGGGCCTGCGCCCGTCGGCGCGGCCTTCGGATCGGCGGGACCTGCGCCCGTCGGCGCGGCCTTCGGATCGGCCGGTGCCGCGCCGATCGGTGCTGCGCCCGTCGGTGCCGTCTTCGGCGTCGGTGCCGCGTTCGGCGTCGCGCCCGGCGGCGCGGCGTTCGGCGTCGCGCCCGTGGCGTTCGGCGTCGCGCCGGCGACCGCGGGTCCCGCGGGCTGGCTCGGCGCGCTCGCCGTCGGGATCGACGGTGCGGGCGGCTTCTCCGCGAACATCCCCGGATCGGCGATGCGCGCCTTGACGGTCTCCCACGCGTTCGCGAGGGCGGTCGAGATCGACGCCATCGGATCGACCTGCAGCGGCCGCGGTCCGATCGGGCTCATCACCTGCGCGCGCCGCATGTCCCACGACGATCGTGCCTCGGCCGCGTCGCCCATCGGCGGCTGCGGCGCTCGCGGCCCGGGCCCGGCGGGCATCGGTGCGGGCGCCGCGGCGGTGGTGACGGGAGCGGGCGCGGCGGGCGCCTGCGGCACCTCGTTCGGCGGACCGGCGGGAGCGCGCGTCGTCGGGCCCCCCGGCGTCGGCGCGCTCGGCGTCGGGCCACCCTTCTTCGTCGGTGCGGCGGGCTTGCCGCCCTTCGGTGCGTCCGGTCCACCCGCGCCGCGCGGCCCGGCCGCGTGATCGGTGAGCTGCTTCGCGGTGTCGGCCCAGCCCTGGGTCAGCGTGCGCTTGCCCGCCGCCTTCTGCGTGCGTGCCGCGGGCTGCTTGGTGCCCTTCTTCTTGGCGCCACGGGTGCGCGCCAGCTCGCCATCGAGCCTCGGCTTCTTGCCAGGCGGGCGATCAGGCTCCGGACCTTGATCGAGCTCCCCGTCGATCTCGGTCGCGTTGAACTGAGGTTCCTGCTCGTACACGCTTGCCCTTGTTACGGGGCAAGCGCCGCGATACCCCCCTGCTATCCGATCTGTTTTGCCAGTTTTTCCGGGTCGCGCGCTCCGACCAACCGACCGGAATTGCAGCCGTTCACCCGCAAAGACGCAAGCCGTTTGCTGAGGGTCTGCTGCCTCGTCGCGCGCGCTTCGACGACTTCCACCGAGCGCGGGTGATCGTCGGAAACTTCCCGATCCGCGCCCGGGGAAAACCCGTGCTGCCGCGCGATCTCCGTGTTAGGACCGCGCCCGCTCCGGTCGACCCATGCGCAGCGCGACGATCGTCCTCATCGCCTACGGCCTCATGCTGGTCGCCGCGGTCGCCTGGCCCGCGCTGCCGTTGCCGATCGTCGGCGACACGCCGCCCGATCTCGCCGCGCTGACCGCGAGCTACCTCGGCCTCACCGCGCGGCGCGGCCTCGCGGGCGCGGTCGGCGCCGCGGTGATCACGGGCTACCTCGCCGATCTGCTGTCGGGCTCGCCCCACGGCCTGCTCGCGCTCACCGCCGGGCTGGTGTGCCTCGCCGCGGTCGGCGTGCAGCGCCGCATCCTGGTCCGCGGCTGGGCGCTGACGATCGGCTTCGCGGTCGCCGCGTCGGTGCTCGCGTTCATCGCCGCGCTCCTCATCCGCGCGATCAGCGGCGATCCGCTCGCGGGCGGCGCGACCGAGCTGTGGGGCGCCGCGCGCACCGCGGTCATGACCGGCCTCGGCGGTCTGTTCGTGCTGCGCCTGTACCGCCGCGTCGACGCCGCCTTCGCGCGCACCCACCGCGAGCGCGATCACGCCCTCGAGGGCCTCGCCCCATGACAGCGCGTGAATCAATTCACCATCACGCACGCTCCGGCTCCCAGAACAGAGCCGGTTCAGCTTCCCTGCGGGAACCTTCACAGGCTCCGCGATGCTGATGGAAGGCGGCGGCAGCGGCGGCACCTCGCTGCCCGAGCTCGCGCGGCGGCTGCGCTGGGTGCTGCTGATCATGCTCGTCGCCTTCGGCGCGCTGGTGGTGCGGCTGTGGCAGCTGCAGGTCATGCGCGGCGATCGCTACCGCGAGCGCACGGTGTCGAACGTCGTCCACGAGCGCTACCTGGCGTCGATCCGCGGCCGTATCCTCGATCGCGACGGCGTGCCGCTCGCCGACAACCGCCCCGCGTTCAACCTCTACGCGCCGCCCGGCAAGGTCACGCCGACCTTGCGCGACGCGATCAAGCGCCTGCTCGGCCTGTCCGACGACGAGCTCGAGCGCATCGACGCCCGCGTCGCCGCCGCCAAGAAGCACGGCGTCAAGCAGCCGATCCTGCTGCTCGAAGATCTGCCGCGCGATCGCGCCGCGCGCATCGATCAGGAGCGGTTCCGCCTCCCCGAGCTCGACGTCCGCGAGGAGCTGTACCGCTACTACCCGCAGGGCGATCTGGCCGCGCACCTCATCGGCTACATGACGCAGATGACCGCCGACGAGGCCGAGCAGCTCGGCGGCCAGGGCTACGCGTCCGACGAGCTGATCGGTCGCTACGGCCTCGAGACGATGTGGGAGAACTACCTGCGCGGCAAGAAGGGCAAGGAGCGCTACG
>JAYTAJ010000742.1:0-8085 GCA_043737575.1 Myxococcales bacterium
TCAGCAGTCGTCGCCGTCGTAGTGGTGGCGGGTCAGCCGCTCGATGCGCAACGTCGGGCCGTCGGTCGCGAAGTCGATGCGCAGCTCGGTCGGGTGGCCCACGTACGCGCACGACCGCGCCTCGCACTGCCAGTCGTCGTGCTCCAGCTCCTCGGGCAGCGCGAGGTCGGCGGCGCGGACCCGCTCGGTCACGGGCGCCGAGCCCGCCATCGGCGGCTGGTCGTCGTAGCTGTGCGACACCCGCACCACCGTGACCCGCGCGCCGAGCCACTGCCGCCAGCGCGGATCGTCGTCGTCGGGCGAGGTCGCGCGCAGCCGCCGCAGCGCCCGCAGGTGCGCCGCCGCGTCGAGCGAGCGCGGCCGCTTCGGCAGGAACGACGGATCGCCGTGCTCGGCCAGCACCAGCGCCGCCGCCGCCGCCAGCTCGACGTCGTCGTCCTCGGCGGCGCGGACCAGCGCCGCGGTCACGTCGGCGCCGCGATCGGCGGCGAGCTGCTCGAGCAGGCCACCGCGGATCGCCGGCTCGCGCTCGTCGTCGGCGATCGCCGCGACCCGCAGCGCGCGGTGCGCCACCGGATCGAGCGTCAAGAGCATCGACCCGACGCGGTGGGTGCGCAGCGCGACCAGCCGCGCCGCGTCGGTCGTGAGCGCGGCGGCCGCCTGCTCGATCCAGGCCTCGTCGTAGCGGTCGAGCGTGTCCTCCGCCGCCGCGGCATCGACGCCCACGTCGTCGGCGTCGTCGGCGTCCTGGGCCACGACCGCCGCCGCCACCAGCCGCAGCCGGACCTCGTCGTCGGGCGCCGCCGCGATCGCCGCCGCCTGCAGCTCGTCCTCGGGCAGCGGCAGCTGCACCAGCGTCGCCAGCTGCGGCGCGATCGCGCGGACGTCGTCGGGCGTGAGCTGCTTCAGCGCCCACGGCACCAGCTGCCGCCGCAGGCACGGCTGATCGATCGTCGCGGTCGCGGGCAGCTCGCGCCACACCCGCCGCAGGTCGCCGCACTCGCGATGGACCTCGAAGTCGGGACACGCGACCGACCCGCGCAGCAGCTCCAGCGCCAGCGGCCGTCGCTGCGCCGGCTCGATCCGCTCGACCACCTGCGGCCAGTCCGCCCCGGTCGGCGCCCGCGTCGCCCAGCTCACCACCGCCTGCGCATCCGCCAGCGGCAGCGGCGGCGGCGTCTTGCCCGCGCCCCGACAGCCACACCCGATCGCGACGATCATCAGGACTCCGCGGCGACGCAGCATCCCGCTAGCTCATCACGATCAGCCCGCGAGCGCGACCAGGCGATCCAGCGCCGCGATCGTCAGGCCGTAGCGCGCCAGCGCCAGCACCAGCCCGCACAGCGCCAGCGCCGTCGCCGCCGCGCACGCCAGCCGCCAGCCGCCGTCGCCGCCGCGCCGGGTCCCGAGGATGCCGAGCCCGACGCCCGCGATGCCCGCGCCCATCGCGACGAACATGCCCGGGGCAGGCAAGAGCACCGCGCCGATCGAGATCATCGCCAGGCACAGCGGCAGCACGCAGCGAGGGTCGGCCGGGCGTGGACGCGAGTCCAGTTTTCGGTTCGCTTGTGCCCGACGAGCGCGCGCGCTATACGGCTCGCCCATGTCCGGCCCCGAAGCAGCTCCTCCCGTACGCGGTGGCTCGTGTGCCATCGTCGGGCTGCCCAACGTCGGCAAGTCGACGTTGCTCAACCGCCTGGTCGGTCGCCACCTGGTCGCGGTCTCGGCCAAGCCCCAGACCACGCGCAACCGCATCCTCGGCATCCATCGCAGCGAGGTCGTCGGCCTGGAGCCGCCGACCCTCGAGCTGTGCCTGGTCGACACCCCCGGCATCCAGCAGGGCAAGGGCGCGCTGCGCCGGTTCATGCGGACCGAGGCGCTCAGCGCCGCCGCCGACGGCGACGTCACCCTGCTCGTCGTCGACGCCACCGAGCGCCGCGGCTCCGGCCCCGGTCGCCTCACCGAGCCCGACGCCGTCGAGCTGATGACCGTGATCGCCGACACCCCGCTCATCCTCGCGCTCAACAAGGTCGACCGCGTCCACAAGCCCGAGCTGTTGCCGCTGATCGAGCGGTGGTCGGCGTGGGGTCGCGATCGGGTCGGCGGCCTCGAGGTCATCCCGATCTCGGCCGCGACCGGCGACAACGTCGACGTGTTGATCCGCGCCATCGCCGAGCGCCTCCCGGTCGGCCGCGCGATGTTCCCCGCCGACATGATCACCGATCGCGCCGAGCCGTTCCTCGCGTCGGAGCTGATCCGCGAGCAGCTGTTCCACCAGCTCGGCCAGGAGCTGCCGTACTCGGCCGCGGTCGTGGTCGAGCGCTTCGAGGAGCACGATCACGGCGACCTCGGCATCGACGCCTACATCGCCGTCGAGCGCGACTCGCAGAAGGCGATCGTGATCGGCAAGGGCGGCGCCCGCATCAAGGAGCTCGGCGTCGCCGCGCGGGCCGCGCTCGCCGAGCTGTTCGGCTGCCCGGTCCACCTCAGCCTGCTCGTCAAGATCGCGCCGGCGTGGACCAACATCGAGTCCGGCCTGCGCAAGTTCGGCTATCGAGGTGAGACATGACCGCGACGATCGCCCTGGTCGGCCGCCCCAACGTCGGCAAGTCGACGCTGTTCAACCGCATCGTCGGTGGCCGCCCCGCGCTGGTCCACGACACCCCCGGCCTGACCCGCGATCGCCGCTACGGCGAGCTCGACTACTTCGGCCGCATCGTCCGCGTCATCGACACCGGCGGCCTCGATCCCGCGGCCGAGGGCGACGTGATCGGCAGCGGCATCCACCGCCAGGCCTGGCGCGCGATCGACGAGGCCGACATCCTGGTGCTGGTCGTCGACGGCGCCGCCGGCCTCGCGCCGCTCGACGCCGAGGTCGCGCGCATCATCCGCGCGACCGGCAAGCCGGTTGTGCTCGCGGTCAACAAGATCGACTCGCCCAAGCGCGACGTCGAGATCGCCGACTTCTTCGGCCTCGGCCTCGGCGAGCCGTTCGCGGTGTCGGCGGCGCACGGCCGCGGCTTCGATCGCTTGCTCGATCATGTGGTCGATACGATCAAGGCACTGGCGGGCGAAGCGACCACGGATACGGATACGGATACGGATACGGATACGGATACGGACACCGATACGGACACGGATACCGATACGGATACGGATACGGATACGGACACCGATACGGATACCGACGACGGTGACGACGACGATCTCGACGACGACGACGACGACGACGCGGACGAAGTTGCCGCCGACGCCGCGCCCGATCCTGCCGCGCCGGTCTATCGCGCTGGTCGCCGCCGCGGCCCCCATCGCGCCGACGACAACGCCGGCCCCGTCCGCATCGCGCTCATCGGCAAGCCCAACGCCGGCAAGTCGTCGCTCGCCAATCGCCTGCTCGGCGAGGAGCGCTCGCTCGTGCATCACGAGCCCGGCACCACCACCGATCCCGTCGACAGCCCGCTGTCCTTCGCCGGCAAGGACTACATCCTCATCGACACCGCGGGCATCCGCCGCAAGGCCCGCATCGAGGCCGACGTCGAGAAGCTCGCCGTCGTGCTCGCGCTCGGCCAGATCCAGCGCGCCGACGTCGTCGTGCTCGTGATCGACGCCGCCGAGGGCCCGAGCGAGCAGGACGCCCGCCTCGCCGGCGCCGTCGAGGAGTCGGGCCGCGCGCTGGTCATCGCGCTCAACAAGTCCGACCTGCTGCGCGGCAACGATGCCGGCGACGCGCTGCGCAAGTCGTGCGCCGACAACTTCCACTTCGTGCCGTGGGCGCCGGTCACGATGGTGTCCGCCGATCGCGGCGACGGCGTCGACCGCATGATGGACACCGTCGCCAAGGTCGCCCAGCAGCACGGCCGCCGCATCACGACGTCGGAGCTCAACCGCTTCTTCGCCGAGGTCTGCGAGACCGTGCCGCCGCCGGTCTGGCGCGGCCGCTCGGTCCGCGTCTACTACCTCACCCAGGCCGCGGTGTGCCCGCCGACGTTCGTGCTGAAGGCCAGCGCGCCCGAGGGCATCTCGCCGTCGTACCGCCGCTTCCTGTCGAACCAGCTGCGCAAGCGCTACGGCTTTCGCGGCACGCCGCTGCGGGTGTTCGCGCGGGCCAAGGAGAGTCGCGGCTCCAAGGCCAGCGACTCCGAACGATAGCGGTCGTCACGGCGCCGAGCGCGGCAGCACGATCGCCGCGGTGCCGGCAGCGTCGGTGGTGCCGAGGCCGCGCAGCACCGCATCGCTGGCCGCCAGGGTCGACGCGCACGACGGCACGCCGGTGACCTGCTCGTAGATCGACAGCGCCGCGCCGTCGGTCGGCCCGTGATCGCTCGACAGCACCAGTGCGCGCACGCTCGCCGCGTCGGGCAGGCGGAGATCGACGTGGGCGCCGTCGACCGCGGGCGCCAGCTCGCTGAAGGTCCACTGCGGGTGGCCGTCGCCGGCCGCCGGTCGCACCGCGACGTCGTAGGCCAGCGGCATGCCCGCGAGATCGTCGTCGACGAACAGCGTGAACTCGCCGCTGGCGTTGGTCGCGACCTGGGTGCTCGCGAGGCTGCGCGCCAGCCGCGCCGCGCTGGTCGACAGCGCGCACAGGGTCGCGGTCGACAGGGTCGCCGCCACCGCCGCGCCCGACACCGCCTGGCCGTCGGCGTCGAGGACCAGGCCGACCAGCGACCGCCGCCGCGGCAGCGCGATCACGGTCCGCCCGTCGTCGATCGTGAACGTCGAGCCGTACTTCGACGCCAGCTCCGAGCCGGGGCCCGGCAGCACGTCGACGGTGTACTGCAGCGGCGTGCCGTTCATGACCGGGAACAACAGCAGGCTGGCGTGGCCGCCGGTCGTGGTCGCCTGGGCCGCGAGCTCGAGCTGCAGCCCGTTGCCGAGCGCCTGATCGAGCCGCACCACCACGGTCGCGCCGTCGACCGCGATCTCGCCGCCGCTGCCGTCGGTGCCGGTGACGTCGAAGCCGACCGCGACCGGGGCGCCGAGCTGCGGCACCACCATCTCGCGCATCGGGCCGACCAGCTCGGCGATCACGACGTCGCGGGCGCGCACCGACGGCCGGCTCTCGCCGATCGGTCCACCCGACGACGGCGGCGAGCACACCACGTCGACCACCGGATAGTCCGACGCGACCCGCAGCGTGAAGTAGCCCTCGCTGTCGGTGACCGCGAGGCTCGACACCAGCTGCCGCGCGCCGGCGCCGGTCTCGACCACGACCTCGGCCTGGAGCTGCCAGCCCTCGACCGGCGCGGTCGACGGTCGGGTGATGCGGCCGCTCACCGTGCGCAGGTTCGCCGGATCGAGCGCGAGGTCGTAGGCGATCTTGCCGGTCCGCGCGTCGACGTCGGTCGCGGTCACGACGACCTCGATCTGGTGCGGCGCGATCAGCATCGCCGGGCTCGGCAGGTACTGGCCGAACGGGATCTGCGACGGCGTGAACGCCACCGTCATCGTGACCGGCGCGTCGACGCGCGGCCGGGTGACGATCAGCTGGTACGTGCCGTCGCTCGCGACCGTCGCGCTGCCGGTGAGCCGCGGTCCGCCGGGAAACCCCGACGGGCGGCTCCAGCGGATCTGCCCGGGCAGCGGCTGGCGCAGGCTGCAGGTCGGCAGGTTCTGCGGACACGGCATCGTGACCCGACCGGTCATCGCCACGCCCTGATCGAAGGTCAGCGAGCCGCCGCCGCCGTCGTGGACCCAGCCGTCGCGCTCGAGGGTGGGCGCCGCGATGCCGGTCATCACCAGATCGCCCTGCAGCTCCGTCGGCGGCACCAGGATCGCGGCGAACGCGCCGGCTGGCGGATCGCCCCAGCACACGCCGACGTCGCAGATCTCGCCCGCGCCCTCATTGCAGTCGCTGCTGTCGTCGCACTCGTTGCGCTCCGGGGTGTCGCTCGGCGCCGGCAAGCAACCTGTCAGCACGGCGCACGCAAGGGCACCCCGGAGCCCGCGACTGCGCAGCAGGTCGTGGGCCAAATTACTCATGGAGCGATGCACTCCAGGTTCCACCAGAACGACGCGATCTCGCCGGGCGGCGTCACGTCGCGGAACTGCCGCGCCGCCGTCGACGTCGGCAGCCGATCGAGGACGTCGAGCTCGAACACGTGGAGCGCGCCGTCGATGAGCCCGTCGGTACACAGGCCGAGCAGCGGGCAGGTGATGGTGCGCTCGGCCTCCGGATCGGCCCCCGGTCCCGCCTCGCACTGGACCCGGAACGGCGTGACGTCCGCGAGGCCGTAGTCGATGTACATCCGCACGTAGAGCGTGTCGCTGACGTCGGTGTCGACCGCGCTGATGATCAGCTCGCCATCGCCGACGACGAACGTCAGCGGCCCCGGCCGCACCAGCGCCTGGCCGGCGCCGTCTCGCACTACGCGGATCACCGGCGGGTGGTTCGGGCCCGCGTCGGTCTCGTCGTTGGTCAGCGGTGGCGGCACCACGCAGCCCGAGAGCAGCGCCGCGGAGCCGAGAAAGCCGTATGTCATCACCGCGAGCGCGAAGGGATGCACGCGCCGCGCCATCCCGCCATTGTCGAGCACTTCCAGACGGTTGCGGTCCGACGACGAGTTCTGCGCACAGCCGCACCCCGACAGCGATGTCGCGGTGGCCGTCGCCTCGTGCGGAGCGATCGGGATCACTCGAGCGCGCCCCCCTCGAGGCCGTCGTCGCCCGCCTCCTTCTCGAGGTGGCGGAAGATCGTCCGCGGATCGACGCCGAGGTCGCGCGCGGTCTTGGTGCGGTTGCCGTTGTTCACCTCCAGCACCTCGTTGATGTACTCGCGCTGGAACTTGTCCTTGGCCTCGGCCAGCGTGAGGATCGTCGGCAGGATGTCGGCGGTGAGGCCGAGATCGTCGGGGCCGAGCACCGTCGACTCGGTCAGGACGATCGCCTTCTTGATCCGGTTCTCGAGCTCGCGGATGTTGCCGGGCCACGCGTGCTTGCGCATCGCCACCGTCGCGTTGGGCGAGAAGCCCTTCACCCGGGCGTCGAGCTCGCGGGTGTAGCGCGACAGGAGGTAGCGCGCGATCACCACGACGTCGTCGCCGCGGGCCCGCAGCGGCGGCAGCAGCAGGTTGACGACGTTCAGGCGGTAGTAGAGATCCTCGCGGAACCGGCCCGCCGCGATCTCCTTCTCGAGGTCGCGGTTGGTCGCGGTCAGGATGCGGATGTCGACCGACTCCGGTCGGGTGTCGCCGACCCGCACCACCACGCGCTCCTGGATCGCGCGCAGGAGCTTCACCTGCAGCTCGAGCGGCATCTCGCCGACCTCGTCGAGGAACAGGGTCCCGCCGTCGGCCGCCTGGAACTTGCCCTGCTTGTTCGCGATCGCGCCGGTGAACGCGCCCTTGACGTGACCGAACAGCTCGCTCTCGAGGAGGTTCTCGGGAATCGCGCCGCAGTTGATCGTGATGAAGGGCTTGCCGACCCGCGGCGACCGGGTGTGGATCTCTCTCGCGATCAGCTCCTTGCCGGTCCCGGTCTCGCCGGTGATCAGGACCGAGATGTCGGTCGGCGCGATCTTCTCGACCTTGCGGAACACCGACTGCATCGGCGGGCTGGTGCCGACGATCTCGCCGAACCGGACCTGCTCGAGGCGCTCGGACAGCTTGCGGTTGTCGACCCGCAGCTCGTTGACGAGCAGCGCGTTGGTGACGATCAGCGACGCCTGGGCCGAGAACACCGTCAGCACCCGCATCGTCGCTTCCTGGAACAGGTTCACGATCGAGTCGTTGCCGACGTAGATGAGGCCGATCAGCCCGCCGCGATCGAGCAGCGGCACGCAGATCACGCTCGACAGCTTCAGCGCCATCACGCTCTTGGCCGCCGCGAACTCGGTGTCGCGCATCGCGTCGGAGATGATCACCGGGCGCCGGGTCGCGACCACCTTGGCGACGATCGAGTCCGACAGCTGGTTCACCGCGTCGGCGATGTTCTCCTTGCGCAGGTTGCGGGCGATCTTGACGTCGAGGTCGTCACCCTCCATCAGCACCAGGAAGCCCTTGTCGGCGTTGGTGATCTCGATGACCAGATCCATCAGCGTGTCGAGCAGCTCGCCGAGGTCGCGCTTCTGCATCAGCTTCTCGGAGA
>JAYTAJ010000743.1:0-3542 GCA_043737575.1 Myxococcales bacterium
CGCGTCGCTGGATCCGCCTTCAGCTGCCGCGTCAGCGCGAAGCCGTCGATGCCGGGCATCTGCAGGTCCATGAGGATCAGGCGCGGCGAGAACCGGCGCAGCACCGCGAGCGCGGCGGCGGCGCTGGCGGCGGTCTCGACCTGGTAGCCGCGCTTGGCGAGCAGGAACGACACCAGGCGCAGGTTGCCGGGGTTGTCGTCGACGATGAGGATGGGCTCATCCGCCATGATCATCGGGCTCGCGGTCGTCGACGATGACCGTCGCGGCCGGCGTCGGCGTGATCGCGCGCAACGAGCGCACCAGGGCGTCGCGGTCGATCGGCTTGGCGAGAACGTCGTGGACCACGAACCCGGCGGTCGCGCGCTCGGTCACGACCGTGACGACCACGATCGGCACCGTGGGATTCCGGCCGAACAGCCGGATCGCCTTGAGGACGTCGAGGCCGCTCACGTCGGGCAGGATCAGATCGAGCGTGACGGCCGCGTAGTCGCCACCCTGGCACTTCGCGATCGCCTCGGCCCCGGTCGCGACCACGTCGACCGCGTAGCCGGCGTCGACCACCGCCTGCGCGATCGTGGCTTGATCGCCGGGGTCGTCCTCGACGACGAGCACGCGCGCGGGCGCCGATCGCGCGGCGACCAGCGTCGCGGCGGTCGTCGGGCTGGTCCGGCGGCGTCCGACGCTGCGGCGGGGCAGCACCGCGTGGAACCGGCTGCCCTTGCCGACCTCGCTGCGGGCGCCGACCGTCCCGCCCTGGGCCTCGACGAGCCGCTTGGTGAGCGCCAGTCCCAGGCCGGTGCCGCCGTGGGCCTTCGTCGCGCCCGAGTCGAGCTGCTGGAACTCGACGAACAGCCGATCGAGATCGGGCTCGGCGATGCCGATGCCGGTGTCCTGCACCTCGAGCCGGAATCCGGCGGGTCCGTCCGCCATCGCGCGGACGGTGATGACGCCGCCGGGCGGCGTGAACTTCAGGGCGTTCGACAGGTAGTTGTAGAGGACCTGCTTCAAGCGCGACGCATCGAGCACGATCGGGCCGAGGTCGGCGATCGACGTCGCGATCTGGAGCCGCTTCTGCGCCGCTGCCGTCCCGAGGATCGAGATCACCTCGGCGACGAGCCGCCCGAGGTCGACGGTGTCGGGATGGAACTCCAGCTTGCCGGCTTCGACCTTGGACAGATCGAGGACGTCGTTGATGAGCTGCAAGAGGTGCCGGCCGCTGGTGAGGATGTAGCCGAGGAACTCCTTCTGTTCGGGTATGATCGTGCCGACCTCGCCGTCGTGGAGCAGCTCGGCGAAGCCGATGATCGAGTTGAGCGGTGTCCGCAGCTCGTTCGACATGTTGGCGAGGAACTCGCTCTTCAGGCGGCTCGACTCCTCGATCTTGCGGGTCCGCTCCAGGAGGTCGGCGCTCGCGGCGCGCACCGCCTCGAACTCCTTGCGCTCGGTCATGTCGACGACCGTCGAGATCCGCAGCGGCGGCTCTCCGGCGCGGGTCGGCAACGTGCTCGACGAGATCAGGGCCGTGAACGTCGTGCCGTCCTTGCGCAGGAGCCGCATCTCGAAGGTGTGATGGCCCTGGCGCTGGATGGTCGACTGGATCATCGTGATCGCCGTGGCCTCGCGCACGGTCTCGCGGGGGACGATCTTCATCGCCGACTGGCCGATCAGCTCGTCGGCGGTGTAGCCGAGCATCCGCGCGTACGCGTCGTTGGCGCCGTGGATCCGACGCGACTCGATCTCCGTCATGACGATGCCGAACAGCGCGTTCTCGAAGACGTGCGCCCACAAGAGCTGCGAGTGCTCGGCCTGCTTGCTCTCGGTCAGATCGCGGATGAACCCCGTGAACTGGCGGCGGGTGTGGGCCGACGTCAGCGGCACGATGGCCACCTCGACCGGCAGCTCGGAGCCATCGGCGCGAATGGCCGTGAGCTCGAGGCGCTTGCCGAGGACGCGATGCGTGCCAGTCGTCAGGTAGCGTGCCAGTCCGGCGGTGTGGGCCGCGCGCAGGCGCTCGGGGAGCAAGACGTCGGCGAGCAGCCGGCCAATGACGTCGAGGCGGCGGTGGCCGAAGGCCCGCTCGGCGGCGGCGTTGTAGTCGGTGATGATGCCGCGGTCGTCCATCGAGATGACCGGATCGAGCGAGGCCTCCAGGATCGAGCTGTGACGGGCGCCGGCCTCGAGCGACAGGCGCTGTCGGGTGTCGAGGTACTGCTCGGTCACGATGGTCGTCACCCGGCGACAGAAGTCGTCGAGCGCGACGAGGGCGTTTTTCAGCCGCGCCGGCTCGGGCGCGTAGGCCGCGACCAGCGCGGGCACGAGGTCGGCGCGCAGCCCGTCGACGAGGGCGTGGCAGGCCGACAGCGCCAGCCCGGTCCGCGCGTACTGGGCCCCGCGGGCGTGGAGCTCGTCGTCGAACTGACGCCAGTCCCCCGCCAGCGCCTCGCGCACCCGATCGGGCGCGGCGGCGTCCCGAGCCGTCACCTGATCGTAGACGACCGCGAGGTCTTGCGCCGCTTGATCGTTCATGGCGCGGCTTCAGTTCGGCGGCGCCGGTGGGTGCTCGAGCTCGTGCTGGAGCGCGGCGCGCAGCCCGGGATCCATCAGCTCGCGGTAGATGCGCTCGATCAGGAGCCCGGTCACCATCCAGATCGGCAGGATGTAGAATGACGTCATCTCCATGACGTTGCCGGGATCGACGTACATCCAGATCGCGTATCCGGTGATCGCCTTCAGCGCCAGTCCGGTCGTCAGCTCGAAGGCCATGATGACCAGTCCGTAGATCGGCGCCCGCACCCACCACGGCTGCTTGAACAGGCCGGATCGATAGATGACCTCGATGGTCAGCGACGGCAGCGCGTAGACCGGGATCATCCACAGCGACGACTGACCGAACATGGTCTTCAGCGGCGAGTGCCACGGCCCGTCGAGGTCGAGCCGGGGGTCGACCTGCCACTGGAACGCGAACAGGTACTTCACCAGCGGGATCTCGCGGCCGGCCCGCGCCATCGAGTACAGCGCGACCTCGAGGGCGATGCCGAGGATCGCGTAGAGCAGGAACCGGAACGCGATGAAGGCGATCTGCAGCGCGCGGTCACGTGGCAGGCGTCCGTGCGCGATGTGCTTCGACCGACCGGCGCCCATGGGCGTACGATATCACGCCCTCGCGCGCAGCCCCCACAGCCCGCGGGCCGCGAGGTAGCCGCCGCCGAGCCCGACCTGGCTGGCGAAGCGCGCCAGTCGGAACGCCAGCACGACGACGATCGCGTCGGCGACGCCGATCAGATCGCCGAAGAACCGCGGCGCGCTGGCCTCGGCGACGCCGGCCCCGCCCGGGGTCGGCGCCAGGAACGTCACGCACAGGTAGGTCAGCCCCCGGGGCGCTGCCGCCGCCGCCGCGTCGGGGACCAGCGCCGCGCACAGCACCACCAACGGCGCCAGGTACGCCGCGAAGTACAGCGCGTGGCTCACCGCCAGCGCGCCGACGCCGCGGCCGCGCACCGTCGCCAGCCGCGCGATCGCCTGGCGCCCGCCGGCCTCGCCGC
>JAYTAJ010000744.1:0-18489 GCA_043737575.1 Myxococcales bacterium
GTGTCGTCGTCGCTCGAGGTGGTGTCGGATCCGGCGGGCGCCGCGGTGACGATCGACGGCACCTCGCGCGGCGTGACGCCGATCGTGATCGGCGGGCTCGCGGCGGGCGTGCACGAGGTGCGGCTCGAGAAGGCCGGCTTCGAGCCGGTCGTGATGCGCAAGGCGGTGCGGGAGAATCGCGACGAGACCTTGTCGGCGGTGATGGGGAAGGCGGCCGCGACGACGCCGGGCGTGATCGATCGCGGGAAGACGCCGAAGGGCGGCGCGCGGCCGGCGAAGACGCCGGATACGGGTACGGGTACGGGTTCGGATACGGGTACGGGTACGGGTACGGGTACGGGTACGGGTACGGGTACGGGTACGGGTACGGGTACGGGTACGGGTACGGGTACGGCAACGGATCCGGCGATCGGATCCGGATCAGGATCCGGCTCGGCCGCGAAGAAGCCGAAGGGACCGCGCGATCCGTACAACGATCCGCAGTCGCCGAATCCCGATCGGAAAGAGATGCCGTGGGGTCCGTGATCGCCCGCGCGATCGCGCTCGTGGTCCTCGTCGTCGTCGCCGCGCCGCTCGCCCACGCGCAGCCGACCGATCCGAAACAACAGGCGCGCGCCGCGTTCGGCCGCGCGGTCGCCGCCGAGGGCCGCGACGACTGGCGCGCCGCGATCGTCGAGTACGACGAGGCCTATCGCCTCGCGCCGCACCCCGACGTGCTCTACAACCTCGCCGCGGTCTACGAGCGCATCGCCGAGGCCCGCGCCGCCGCCGAGCACTACCAGCGCTACCTCGACACCAAGGACGACGCGACCGATCGGGTGAAGGTCGAGCGCAAGATCACCGCGCTGCGATCGCGGCCGTCGAAGATCGCGATCACGACGACGCCCGCGGGTGCGCTGGTGATCGTCGACGGCCAGCGCAAGGGCCCGGCGCCGGTCGAGCTGACGCTCGGCGCCGGCTCGCACCAGCTGGTCGCCGAGGCGGCGGGCGCGAAGATCAGCCGCACCATCGTCGTCGAGTACGGCGAGCCCCAGGCGATCACGCTGCCGGTCGTGGTCGCGCGCGGCACGCTGGTCGTGACCAGCAACGTCGCGGGCGCCAGCATCGTCGTCGACGGCAACCCGGTCGGAGTCGCGCCGTGGCGCGGCGCGCTCGACGCCGGCCGCCACATCGTCGTCGTCAGCGCCCCCGGCTACACCACCGTCGAGCGCACCGTCGACGTGCCCGGTGACGGCACCGCGCAGATCATCGGCGCCCTCGGCCGCCCGCTCGGCCACGTCGAGCCGAGCGCCAGCCGCGGCACCGTCGGGCTGTTCGGCGCCGATCTCGGATCGTTCCGATCGATCGGCATCATCTCGACGATCTACTACGGCTACCGCTCGGGCGGCCGCCACCTCGAGGGCGACGCCGGCATGCAGTTCGGCGCGGTCCAGATCGGCTTCACCGCCAAGGCTCGCGCCTACGTCTTCACCGGTCGGGTGCGGCCGTACCTCGGCGTCACCATCGGCTACGGCGGCGCGTCGTCGACCGTCCACGCGGTCGGCGGCCTGATGCTGGCCGATCTGCCGTACGGTCGCGCCCAGCTCGACCTCTTCGTCGAGGCCGGCTTCGGCACCGGCGTCCACGACGCCGAGCGCAAGACCTTCGTGCCGATCATCGCGGGCTTGAGCGCTCACCTCGGCACCGCGAAGCCGTGATCAGAGGCGCGACACCAGCCCGCTGGTGACGATCCACCGGCCCGACACTCGCTGCTCGAGCGCGGTGAGCCCGGCGCACAGCGCGCGGCGCGACAGCTCGACCGCGGGGCCGCGATCGACCATCACCAGGCCGCCGCCGTCGAGGGTCGCGGTGGCCCAGGTCGCGAGGGTCGCGCTCCACCCGGCGTCGTCGCCGACCCCGAGGCCGACCACCGCGGCGAACCGCGGCGCGGTCGGCAGCACCGCCAGCGCGTCGATCGCCACCCGCCCGGCCGCGCCGATCAAGGTCACGCTGCGATCGCGCGCGAGCAGCGCCCGCGCCAGCCGGGGATTGCCGACGATCGCGATCGGCCCGGTCGCGCCCATCGATCCCAGCGCCGCGTCGATCGCGGGCGCGGCGGAGGCGATCCACAAGCCGTCGAGCATCGGCGGACGCTACTACACGCCGCGCAGGTACTGGCAGCGCGGCGCCTCGATCTCGGGCGTGACCCAGTTGACGTTCCAGATCTCCTGCAGCAACCAGCGAAAGTTCCCGTAGGTCACGACGAAGAAGTCGAGCTTGCGCTGCTTGATGCCGCCGCCGGTGTCGTCGGCGCGGACGCAGCCGTCGTGGACCGAGCCGTCGGGTAGGCGCATGCCGTCGAACTCGGGGAGGTAGAGCGGCTCGCCGAGCGGCACCAGCTTGGGATCGACGGCGACCGACTTGAACGGCACCAGCGTACGGCGGCGCGCGCCGCGGCCGAACGGAAATTCGCGGACGTCGAGCTGCTCGAAGCAGGTGCCGGTGCCGTACTTGCACGCGCCCGAGTAGTTGACGACGCGGCCATCGGCGAGGAGGCCTGAGCCCTCCATGCGCAGGTTCCAGATGAATTTGGCCGAGAAGGCGCCGACGAACTGGCCGCGGCGGTTGTAGATGTCGACCGCGTCGACGTCGGCGTGATCGATCTCGTCGGGCTCGTCGAAGTCCTCCTCGCGCGCGAGCCAGTAGAACCGCAGCGCCCACTGCAGCGCGGGCACCAGCGGGTAGCCGCAGCACAGCTTGTTCTTGCCGGCGAGCGGCGCCCGCGGCGACACCGTGACGCCCTCGAGCGCGAGCTTGGAGTCGTCGGCGACGGCGACGCGCGGCGACGCGACCACCAGCACGAGGACGGCGAGGAGCGTGCGCACCGTCGAACAGGGTAGCGCGTGGTAGCGTCGCACGGTGCTCCGCGCCCTGACCGACGCGATCACCACCGACGCGGGGGGCAAGGCGCGCGGCCTGGCGCGGCTGGTCGCCGCCGGCCTGCCGGTGCCGCCCGGCTTCGTCGTGACCGGCGCGGCGTTCACCGCGACGGTCGGCGCGATCGCGGCGGGCGCGGCGATCGATCAGCTCGGTCGGGCGATGGCCGCGCAAGCCGACGCGGCGACGCACGCGACGATCGATCCCGAGCTCGAGGCGACCGTGATCGCGCGGGCGCGTGCGCTCGGGCCGCGCCTCGCGGTGCGGTCGTCGATGGCGCTCGAGGACGGCGCCGCCCGCGCCGCGCCCGGGCTCGGCACGACCGTGCTCGCGGTCGAGCCCGACGAGGTGTGGACCGCGATCCGCGCGGTGTGGTCGGCGGCGATGACGCCGATGGTGCTCGCGTACGCCCGCGGGCTCGGCGATCGCGCCGCCCCGATCGCGGCGCCCGCGGTGATCGTGCAGGCGCTGATCGACGGCGCGGGCGCGACGATCTACACCCGCGCGCCCGGCCGCGCCGACGCCGACGAGGTCTGGATCGCGGCGGCCGATCAGCCGCTGGTGCGCACCCGCCGCGGCGCCGACGACGACGCGGTCGGCCTCGCGCTCGCCGCCGAGGCCGCGATCGGCGCCGCCGCGGGCGCCGACGTCGAGCTGGTGCGCGACCGCGTGACCGGCGCGTGGTGGATCGTCCAGGCCCGCCCGTTGATCCATCCGCCGCCGCGCCCGACCCGGATCCCGCTGCCCGCGATCTTCTTGGCGCCGCTGCGCCAGCCGCCGCGGGCGTGGCGGCGCGACGTCACCCACAACCCCGCGCCGCTGTCGCTGGCCCAGGCCGAGCTGTGCGCGCGGGTCGAGGCCGCGGCGATCGCGCCGTTCCACCTCGCGGTGGTCGCGAGCCACCTGTACTGGGCGCCGCGCGACGACGCGCCGCCGCCGCCGATCGTGACGACGCCCGCGGCGCTGCGCGATCGCCTCGCCACCGCCGAGGCCGCGCTCGCCGCGATCCTCGACGCGCCCGTGGCGGCGACCGTCGACGCCGCGATCGCGCGCTACCTCGCGGCGTACCGCGTCCTCGCCGCCGAGCTCGGCCCGCTGATCGCCGCGGCCCGCGCGGTGCTGCCCGCCGCCCTCGTCGCTCGCGGCCTGCCCGCAGCCGACGCCGCCGCGCTCGCGCCGCGTCGGCCGTCGTCGATCGCCGCGCGCCTCGCCGCCGCGGCCCGCGGTGAGCTGTCGCGCGCGGCGCTGATCGCCGCGATCGGCGACGCCGCGCCGGCGTGGGACGTGATGGCGCCGACCTTCGCCGAGTCGCCCACGCTCCTCGACGGCGCGATCGCGCGCGCCGCCGCCCGGCCGCTGCCGCCGCCCGAGCCGCCCGTCCCCGCCGACCTCGCCGACGCGGTCGCGATCGCGCGCCTCGCCGCCGACGCCTCGGAGCGCGACGACCTCGGCTACTGGCGGGCCCAGGCGATCGTCCGTCGCGCGCTGCTCGCCGCCGCCCACCGGGTCGGCCTCGACGGCGACGACGGGTTCTGGCTGCCCCTCGACGCGACCGCGGCGATCGACCTCGACCGCGACGTCGCCCGCGGCCGCGCCACCGCGGCCCGCGCCGCCGCGCACCGCGCCAGCGCGTGGATCATGCCGCTCACCGCCGACGACGACCCGCCCGCCAGCGGTGGCGGCGGCGACGCCTGGCGCGGCGACGGCGTCGGGCCGATCGTCGCGGGGCCGATCCACCACGTCGACGGCACCGCCGCGGTGCCGCGCGGCGCGGTCGCCCTCGCCCGCGCCGTGACTCCCGCCCTCGCGATCGCCCTCGACGGCGCGATCGCCATCATCAGCGAGCACGGCACACCCCTCGATCACGGCGCGGCGATGGCGCGCGAGCTGGGCATCCCGTGCGTGGTCGGCTGCCCGGGGATCTACGACGCCCTCGTCGACGGCGCCTGGGTCACCGTCGATGGTGATGGCGGGCTCGTTTCAGCTCAGGGCTCGTCCTCGTCGTCGTGATCGAGCTCTGGATCCTTCGCCAGATCGTCGTCGTGATCCGGACTGGTATCGAGGGGCAGCGGGCTGCCGGCGCCCGAGTTCACGCGCTCCCGCAGATCCTTGCCGACCTTGAAGAACGGCAGCCGCTTGGGCGCGACGTGGACCGTCTCTCCCGTGCGCGGGTTGCGGCCTTCGTAGGCCTTGTACTCGCGCACCGTGAAGCTGCCAAAGCCTCGGATCTCAATGCCTTCGCCTCGCTCGAGGGCCTTCACCATCGAGTCGAAGACGCAGTTCACGATCGCCTCGGCCTTGCCCGCTGGCAGCTTGAGGCCTTCTGAGATCTTCTCGATGAGCTCGGACTTGGTCACGGCGGGCCCTAACTCCGCGGAATCTGGTTGGAGCCTACTCGACGGCGGGATCACCGCGCAAGCCTAACGTGGCGGAACATTTGACTTGTACTGCGCATCACCGATCTCCCGCGGGTAGGGGCATCTCGCCGTCTTTCATAAACGCACGATAATACGTGGGAAAGCGATACGTGTCGCAGCGATGCCGCGCGTAAAAATCCACGAGATCTCGCCACGTCACCGTACCGTTTTCGATGGCAGCGCGCTGGGCCTGGGACGGCGTGAGGTTGCAGATCGCCTGCCCCGCGGGCAGCTCGGGCTCGTGACCGCGCGCCAGCCGCGGCTCGCTGCCGAGCGCGATCGGCGGCACCCGCGACACGTAGTACGCCTGCAGCGGCGCGAGCTCGATCGACTCGATCCGATCGATCTCGATCGACATGCCGTCGTGGTACTCGCACTCGCTGCGCTCCTCGCGCCCGCCCTTGGCGATCACCTGCGCGTTGTGCGGGAGCAGATCGCGGCGCGTGCACGCGCTCGCGGGCGACGGCCGGGTGACGACGTGGTAGGCGACGTCGCGCTCGGTGCGGTTCTCGACGCGCAACGACAGCGTGCCGCGCGACGCGATCGCGGTGAGCCGCAGCCCCGCGACCTCGAGCGCGGGCTCGCCCGGCGCGAGCGAGTGGTGGCCCTCGTCGCTGCGATAGACCAGCTTCTTCGCCATCGCGGTCGCCGACGGCGCGGCGACGCCCGCGGTCGCGGCGTCGCGATCGACGTAGCCGAGCCAGCTGCCCTCGGTCTCCGACGCCGCGCGCAGCACGTCCTGCGAGGTCGCGAGCGACTCCGACGGCGGCTCGGGCTTCGGCGGGAGTGACACCGCGCCGCAGAACCGCAGCGACGTGATCGCGAGCGCGAGCCCGACCGCGGCGGCGGCTGCGCCGATCCGGAGAGGTGCGGTCACCTCCATCGCCACCCCGCGGTGCGCCTGCGCTCACCCGTGCGCGCGGGCCCGGGGGCCACGCGCGCGACGATGAGAGATCGCGCAAGTGCGGCGCTGGCCCACCGCCTGCAGAGATTCGGCCTGGTCACGCCTCGACGTTACACCCGCCGATCTCGGGAGCGAACCGTCCGCGACAGCCAGCAGACCGGCGCCTCGAAACAAATTGACTCGTCGATCCACGGAAGGCTTAATCGGACCACCTCATGCTCGCCCGAGATCGACGACGACGTGAGGGGCTGGTCGCGCTGGTGCTCGCGCTGGCCGCGATCGCCGCGGCGCCGACCGCGGCCCACGCCGACGAGACCGAGCGGATCGCGCAGCTGTTCGCGACGCTCGGCAAGGGCCACACCGAGCGCGAGCGCATCGCCGCTTGCACCGCGCTGGCGCGGCTCGGTCACAAGAGCGCGCTGCGACCGCTGGTGACCGCGCTGAAGGATGCCAACCCGACGGTGCGCGGCATCGCCGCCGCCGGCCTCGGCAAGCTCGGTCATCGCGCCGCGCTCCCGGCGCTGCGGCAGGCCCAGCGCGACGCCGATCCGGTGGTGCAGAAGCGCGTCGCCGAGGCGATCGTCCAGATCTGCACCGCCAACAACCTCCCGGTCGTCGCGGCGCCGTCGACGACGGTCGCCGCCGCCAAGCCCGTGGTGGCGACGGTGGTGCCGAAGCTGGTCGTCGCCAAGGCCGGGTTCGGCAACCAGCCCCGCGCGGTCGCGCCACGCCCCGAGCTGTTCATCGTCATCAAGTCGGCCAGCGACGACTCGCCCGGCAAGCACGACAAGAAGACGCGCAAGGTCCACGCCGATGCGCTGCGCGACACGATGGTCACCGAGCTGGCGAGCGATCAGCTGGTCACGATCACCGCGACCGACGCCAAGAAGTTCGGCCTCGACGCTCGCCACCTCGACCTCAGCGTCGTGACCCTCGAGCTGCGCACCGACGGCGCCTACATGGAGTGCGAGGCCCAGCTCCGCCTCGCGATCTCCGACGACAACGGCCGCATGCTGTCGTTCGTGTCGGGCGGCGCCAAGATCCAGGTGCCGCGCCGCGGCTACGACGTCAGCTACCTGCCGCAGCTCCGCCGCGAGGCGCTCGAGAACGCGGTGCGCGGCCTGTTCGCGCAGCTCATCGATCAGCTGCGCGTATCGATGACGTCGTAGCGGCCGCCGCGGTCGGCGTCGACGACTCCTGGGCGATCAGCCACCCCAGCCCGACGCCGAGGCCGAGCATCAGCGCGGTCACGCCGATCACCGGCACCAGGATCCGGCGCGGCCGCGCCCGCGATCGCAGCTCGGCGATCGCCGCGGGCTCGACGGCGTGGGCGGTGGCCGCGGCGATCGCGGCGCCGGCGGCGCTGTCGCCATCGCACTGCGGGCAGCGACGGTCGGCGTGGAAGACCGCGGCGCACTGCCGACAGATCGCATAGGCCACGAGCGCGTCGACAGGCATCCACCCTCCAACGCTCGTCAGCGCGAATCGATTCCTGCGTCAGGGCGGCGCGGTGCCGTCGGACAGCGCCAGGCCGTCCTCGACGATGGTCTGCTCGAACGCCCACAGGAACGACAGGCCGAGCACGCCGTCGAGATCCGGCGGCAGGCCGTCGACGACGACCGCCTCGACCGCCGGGGCCCGCGCCGCGCCGACCGCGATCGCGGCGGTGGCGGGCGACCCCGAGCGGACCGCGCCGAGCGCGACGGTCTGGATCACCTTGCCGGACCGCGGCGCGATCTGGGCGCGCTGGGCGAAGCCGGACGCCAGCACCGTCGTGCCGCAGCCGCTGTCGAGCAGGAAGCGGCCCGTCGTCGTGCCGACCGTGACCGTGACGTAGGTGCCGCCGTCGGGGGCGTCGCTCGGCGCGATGATGGTGGTGCCGACGCCGCGCAGCCCGCTGCACTGCGCGCTCTGATCGAGGCCGCGGACCCGCCGCCGCCGATCGTCGTCGAGCGATCCGAACAGCTTCTGCACGAACCAGTCGAGGGCGAACACCGCCTCGCACGGGTGGCCGGCCGGACCGGCGACGTCGAGGACGCGGCCGGCGGCGAACCGCGCCGAGTCGGGGCGCTCGCTGTTGGCGAACGACTGGCGGTAGTCGGCCAGCGCCTCGACCTCCTGGTTCGAGCGCGCGCGATCCTCGCCGCGCCACCACCAGAAGTCGCTGTCGAACGGGTCGTCCTCGACCAGCACGGTCTCGTGCTTCACCGCCTCGGAGTAGCGGCCGAGCTGCTGCAGCGCGTAGACCACCTTCCACTCGAGGCGCGGGTACGGACCGCACTTGGCGAAGAACCGGTTGGCGTCGTCGACGACCTCGGCGTAGCGATCGGCCTTCGACAGCTCGCTCGCGAGCTTCTGGACGATGACCTTGTCGCACGGCGTGAGATCGCGCTGCTCGCGCATCGCCGCGATCAGCGGGTCCTCCTTGTCGACGGCCTTCGTCGCGACCTTCGATCGCTCGCTGCCCTTGCCGATGATCATCAGGCCGCCGAGCGCGAGCGCGATCATCACCGCGACCAGGCCGCTGACCTTGAGGCCGGTGATCAGGCGCCGCCGCCCGTAGCGCTTGTGCGCACACGGCGGACACATGAAGCCCTCGAGCGTGCCCTTGGTGCAGCGGGTGCAGATCGCGCGCTTGCAGTCGTCGCACGCGCCGGTCGCGGCGACGGTCGGATGCACGAAGCAGGACGCCATCGCGCCCGAGTCTATCAGTCGGCCGCGTCGCGCACGGCGATCAGGATCTGCTTCCGCGCCGGATCGGACTCGGCGGCGATGGCGTCGGCGAGGTGGGCCAGCGGCCCGTCGAGCGCGCCCGGCGGCAGCGCGGCGCGGACCTGGCCGATCGCGGCGCCGAGCCGGGTCGCGAGCGCCGCGGGTACCGGTGGGCCGAGCGCGGGATCGGCGAGCATACCGATGGTGCTGCCGATGCCGCCCTGGAGCCCGCCGATCTTGCGGGCGTGCCCCGCGCGCCTCTGCGCGGTCTCGGGTGCGTCGGCGGGCAACGACGCGATCAGCGCCTCGCCGTCGGCCATCGACGCGGCGTAGCCCTCGAGGAGCGCGGCGTTGACGGCGAGCGTCTCGACCGGCCGGCCGCACCGCAAGTAGGTGTTGTACAGCTGCAGGATCGCGCCGGTGTGGCGGGCGTGATCGGCGGTGCGCGCGGCCAGCGGCGCGGCGACGATCGCCTTGCGGTTGTCGGCGGCGGTCAGCCGCGCGAACGTCGGGCTGCCGTAGCCGGGCAGCGCCTCGGGCGCCTCGGTACACTTGCGATCGAGCTCGGCGGCGGCGGCCTCGAGCTGCGCCGACGTCATCGGCGGCTCGGCGCGGCGCGGTCCGCTGCAGGCCACCACGAGCGCGACGGTGACGGCGGCGACGAGGCGGGCGCGACGGATCATCGGAACCGGTACGCTACCTCGACCTGGCCGCGCGCGACGAACGGATCGCCGACCAACGGCACCGACGACCGCGACCGAAGGCCGCCCGCGACGATCGATCACTCCAGCGTGCAGTCGTTGTGGCAGCCGTCGCCGTTCACGACGTTGCCGTCGTCGCACTGCTCGTCGAGATCGACGATGCCGTCGCCGCACCGCGCGAGCGTGCAGTCGTTGCGACAGCCGTCGCCGTTCACGACGTTGCCGTCGTCGCACGCCTCGCCGAGGTCGACCACGCCGTTGCCGCACACCTCGTCGGACCGACAGTCGGCGCTGCAGCCGTCGCCGCTCTCGAGGTTGCCGTCGTCGCAGACCTCGCCGAGCGACGGCTGGACCTCGCCGTCGCCGCACTCCGGCAGCGGCAGGCCCTCGGTCAGGCAGGCGGCGCTGCAGCCGTCGCCGTTGATCGCGTTGCCGTCGTCGCACGCCTCCCCCGCCGCGGTGTTGAGCAGCAGATCGCCGCACAGCGACAGCGTGCAGTCGACGTCGCAGGCCGCGGTCGGCCCGGCGGTGTCGCATTGCTCGCCGCCGTCGACGTCGCCGTCGCCGCACGCCGACTCGAGCTGAGGATCCTGCTCGATGATCTCGATCGTGCAGCCGGCGACGGCGAGGCACGCGAGGGCGAGGAGGCGAGGCACCATGGATCGGCTGTGAGTATTCATCCCAGCGTTAGGTCGTCGCGCGCCGGCGGTGCGGAAAAAATCATTGCGCGCCACCGGTGAGCGGAGGACCGTCGATTGTTTTTCCGCGCCGCGTCGTCGGACGACCAAGCTCATGGTGCGCCTCCTCGCCGTCCTCCTGCTCGCGCTCGCGACCGCCGGCCCGGCGTCGGGCGGCGTCGTGGTCGGGGCCGGGGTGCCGTTCTCGGCCGGCGAGCTCGACGAGGCGCTGGCGGCGCGCGACGCCCCCGCCGACGTCGAGGTGCGCGCGATCACGGACGAGCGGGTCCAGGTGACCGCGGGGTCCGATCGCTTTGGCCTCGCCCTCGGCGGCGCCCGCGGCCGGGTCGCCGCGCGGTTGGTGGCGCTGCACGTGATCGAGCGCGGCCCGTCGACGGTCGAGCCCGCGCCCACGGTGATCGAGCCGACGATCGCGACCCAGGCCGCGCCGCGCCGCAAGCGCAAGACCGAGTTCCTGACCGCGCGGTTCGGGCTCACGCGCGGCGTGCAGCGCGACGACCTGACCGCGACCGTGGTCGGCCTCGAGCTGCAGTCGACCGGGCGGATCTGGTGGGGCCAGATGCACGAGCTGCAACGGTCCTTCACCCGCGATCCCGATCCCGGGGGGCCGGTGACCACGGTGCTGTACCGGTTCAGCCTCGGGGTCGGGGTGCGGCACCGCAACCTCCTCGTCGGCGCGGGCCCGGTCGTGGGCCTGCTCTGGATCAACGGTGAGACGCCCGCGACGTCGCGGATCTGGGGGGCCACGGCGATGGCGCGGGGCCGGCTGCCGCTCGGCGACCGCTGGGCGATCACGGCCGGGATCGACCTCACCGTCTTCGCCCACCGCGCCGAGGTCCAGTTCCACGGCGATACCATCGCCACCACGCCGCAGACGGCGGTCACCGGCAGCCTCGGCGTGACCCGCGAGCTCGGGCGGTGACCGCGGTGCGCCTCGCCATGCCGCGCCCGCCGCCGTCCGCCCCACCGCTCGACGACGACGCGCTGGTGCGCCAGATCCTCGACGGCGACGCCGCCGCCTACGCGACCCTGTACCTGCGCTACGCCGATCGGGTGTTCGCGCGGCTGACCCGGCTGTGCGGGCCGGGTCCCGATCGCGAGGATCTGCTGCAGCAGGTGTTCCTCGAGCTGCACCGCGCGCTGCCGCGCTTCCGCGGCGAGTCGTCGGTGTCGACCTTCCTCTACCGCATCACCGTGAACGTCGCGTTCGATCACCTGCGTCGCCGCCATCGCCGACCGGTCGACTACGACAGCGCGGCGATCGACGAGCTGATCGACGGCGGTGCGTCGCCCGAGGCCCGGGCCCGGCTGCGCGCCGAGCTCCGCCAGGTGCTGGTCCTGCTCGAGCGGATCAAGCCGGCCAAGCGGGTCGCGTTCGTGCTGGTCGCGGTCGAGGGCCTGTCGCTCGACGAGGCCGCCGCGCTGGTCGGCGCCCGCGCCGATGCGGTCAAGCAACGCGTGCTGCACGCCCGCCGCGAGCTGGTCGCGATGATGGCGCGCGCCGAGCAGCGCATCGATCGGAGGACGTCATGACGATCGACCGACGACTCGATGAGGTGGCCGCGGTCATGGGCCGATCGCGGCCGAGCCTCGACGAGATCACCCGCGCCCGGATCGGCGCCCGGCTCTCCGACGCGATCGCGCAGCCGATCGTGGCGCCACGTCGCCGCTGGCTGCGCCCCGCGATCGCAGGCGGCGTCGCCGCCGCTGCCGCCGCGCTGGTCGTGGCGATCGCGCGGCCCGGAGCCTCGACGACGCTGGTGCTGACGCTGGCGCCCGCGCCCGCGCCGCTCGACACCGCCAGCCTGATCGTCGCCGCGGGGGACTCGCGCCGCGTCGACCTGGGCGACACCGCGATCACCGTCTTCGGTCCGGGTCGGCTCGACGCGACCCACGCGGGCGCGGTCGCCGATGCCGCGGCGGTGGTCGTCGATCGCCCGCACGGCGCCGCGCCGTGGCCGCTGCGCTATCACGACGTCGAGGTGATCGCGACGCGCGCGACGTTCGCGCTCGATCGCGGGGCGGAGGTGCGGGTCACGGTGATGCGCGGCGAGCTGGTGCTGCGATGCGGGTCCGGAGATCGGACGGTGCGGGCGGGCGCGTCGGCGAGCTGTGGAGGCAACCCGGATACGGGTACGGATACGGTCACGGATACGGTCACGGATACGGTCACGGATACGGACACGGATACGGATACGGATACGGTCACGGCCACGGATACGGATACGGATACGGATACGGATACTGTGACGGTGACGGGGCCGCGGCGGCGGGCGCGGCGTGCTGCGGTCTCCGCGAGCCCGCGCGCGGTCGAAGAGACGCCGGCGCTGATCGTCGAGCCCGCACCGCGGCCGGTCGTCGAGGCGCCGCCGCCCGTCGTCGCGCCGCCGGCCGCCGACGACTACGCCCGCGCCGAGGACGCGATGCGGCGCCGCGATGTCCCGGCCGCGCGCGCCGCGCTCACCGCCGTGATCGCCGCCCAGCCCGACTCGATCGACGCTGCGATCGCGCTGCTCGATCTCGCGCGCCTCGCGCATGGCGGCCGCGACGTCGCCGCGGCCCGCGCGTACCTCGATCGGCTCGCCCGCCATCCGCAGCGCGCCATGCTCACCCGCCCCGCCGCGCACCTGCGCGCGCAGCTCACTGCAGATTGATGCGATCGACGTTGCTGCCGCCCGGGTAGCCGTAGCTGACGAAGCTGTCCCAGCCCCACACGATCAGGCCGAAGGCGAGGCCGTTGGCGCTGGTGAGGAGATGGACGCCGTCGTCCTGCAGGCCCGGGCCGCCCGGCATCGGGAACGCCAGCTGGCAGCGGATCGCCAGGTACTCGACGAGGGGCCCGCCGCCGGGCGGCTCCTGCATGCCGATCGGCTCGCGCTCGCACGCGAGGACATCGTCGATCGGGATGCCGTCGTAGACCAGCTCGGCGCCCGACGGCGCGGCGATCAAGAGGAAGTCGAAGGCGTACTTGTTGGGCACCAGGAACAGGTAGCGGTTGCGCCACTGCTCGACCGGCGGCACCCAGATCAGCGACGGATCGCCGCCGGGCGGACGCTGGCCGTCGGGGAGCGTCGACGGGATCCCGGTCGCGGCCTGGCTCGCGGGCACCTGCACGACCGCGACCGGCTCGGTCGCCTCGAGCAAGAAGTCGCGCTCGGCCTCGATGATCACCGACGCGCCGCGCCCGAGCGCGAAGCGATCGAACGGCGGCGGTAGATCGGTGGTGACCGCGGTCGGATCGGCGGTCGCCATCACCCGCCAGTACTCGGGCTCGTCGGGCACGACCGAGACGTCCCAGCCTGCGATGTCGACCAGCCGCGACCGCAGCGGCGTCTTCACCGCGATGAAGTGGGTGCCGAAGCTGTCCTCGGGGAAGACCTGCTCCTCGAGATGATCGGCGCAGCACTGCCGGGTCGCCAGGCTGTCGAAGCGCGGCGCGTCCGAGGCCTCGCTGCCGGTGAACACCGCGAGGCGCTGGTTGCCGCGGGTGACGATCGACGTGCCGGTGAAGTCGGCGTTGAAGCCGTCGGTCTCGAGGTTGACGATCTCGAAGCGGTCGAGCGTGAAGGTGATGGTCTCGCCGGCCAGCGCCGGCCCGACCCCGCCGCCGCCGAGGATCGTCGTCGACAGCCGCACGTCGACGGTGGTGCCGTCCTCGATCCCGACCACGGTGAGGAACGCCCGCAGATCGATGCCGGCGTTGTTGTTCGGGTCCTCGGTGACCGCCAGGGTCTGCGGCCACGACGGCACCAGGTAGCGACCCGACAGCGCCTCGGTCGGCAACAGCAAGGACGCGTCGTTCGAGAACACGCCGACGTTCTCGAGTGGGTTGAACTGGTACGCGATGATCGGCGCGTTGGCGACGACGCGATACGCGTGCAGCGATCGCGCGGTGCCGGAGCCGTCGTTGAGCTCGGGCCGGCTCGAGCCGTCGACCTCGCGGGGATCGAGATCGAGCACGCGCAGATCGCCCGGGCTCATGCGGATCGGCCCGCGCACGGTGTACGGCTGCCCCGGCGTGCACGGCGTCCGCGGGTTCTGCGCGTCGGCGTCGGTGCACCAGATCTCGACGCGGACGTCGGCGTCGAGCAGGCTGGCGTTGGAGACGACGACCGAGTACTGCTGCGCCGCCGCGGCACCCTGGGTCGCGACCACCGCGTTGTCGAGATCGACCGCCCAGTACTCGCAGCCCTCGTAGTCGCGGCTCTCGGCGGCGAGCGCGCACGCGTCCTTGCACTCGCCGCCATGGCACACCTGCTGGTTGGCGCCGTCGCAGGTGGCGAGCACGTCGTAGCCCGAGCCGTCGGGCCGGCACCGCACCACGTCCTGATCGACGCAGGCGCGGTTGTCGGGGAAGCACTCGCTGCAGCCGGTGCCGACCACGCACAGCTTGTCCTCGGCGGCGCAGTCGGCGGCGACGTCCCAGCCGGTGCCGTCGGCGTTGCAGGTCTCGAAGCGATTGCCCTCGCAGCGATCGCCGTTGGGCGCGCACAGGGTGGCGTCGCTGGTGGAGCACGCGGCGAGCGCGACCAGCGCGAGGGCGGCGCGCCTCATGGGAACTGCCCTCACGGAAATTGCCCTCACGGAAACTGAACGTTCCACGCGTCGCTCGCGTAGGCCCGCCAGTACGCGCTGCCGAGCCAGCGGTAGGTGAACTGATCGTACGGCGCCGGCGTCGCGATCGACCAGCTGACCCAGGTCACCCACTCGAGCGACGGCGGCCACGCCACGCCGATCGACGACAGATCCGGCAGGTCGATGTCGGTGAGCGCGCCGCAGGTGATGCCGCGCCAGATCGGCTCGCCGACCGGCCCCGACAGCATGTGCAAGCGGAAGGTCGGCTGGCCCGCGGCGGGCGCCTCGGAGGTGACGTGGAGCGAGCGGCCGTTGGCGAGGCCGCCGGGCCCGGGGTTGCCGGCCCGCGGCACCGCGAGGAAGTCGCCGACCACGACCGGCTGCGAGGTGTCGGCGATGCCGCGCAGGATGCGCACCGAGTACGGCGAGCCGCCGGTGTCGGTGTACGCGCCGACCATCGCGGCGTAGGAGCCGTCGGCGAGCGAGCGCGCCAGCGCGGGCAGATCGGTCAAGGTCAGCGAGGTCTGGCCCGGCGGAAACGGCGTCTCGCCCGCGTAGTAGCCGCCCGGCTCGGGCGGCAGGCCGTGCTTGCCGAAATGGATCAGGCCCTCGCCGCCCAGATCGACGCCGCCGCGGAGGATGTACTGGTTGGGGCCGCGCCAGCCGGGCGTGTTGAGCGCGGGCGGCCGATCGAGCGACACCCGCATCGCGCCGTCGAGCGGCACGTTGACGACGATGTCGACGCCGGTGCGATCCTCGCCGGGCCCGACCAGCACGCCGCGCGCCGCGCCCATCGCGAACGGCTCGAAGCCGTCGGTGCCGCGGCCGCTGGGATCGCGGGCTGGATCGTAGAGCCCGGCGATCGCGACGATCGACAGCGCGCCCGCGCGCGCCGCGACCTCGTACGGCCACGACAGCCGCGCCGGATCGTAGGTGTAGTCGATCGGCGCGATCGGCGGCGCGGTGCCACCGTTGATCGCGCCCGCGGCCATCGTGACGTAGATGCGCTTGCGCTCGGTCGGCGTCCGCGGCTCCGGCACCAGGTGCCAGTACGGCGAGCCGAGCCCGACCGCGTCGCCGAACATGACGTGGCCGCTAATGCGCGCGCCGTCGGTGCCGATCGGCGGCGGTCCGGTCGACGGCGGCGGCTGCGGCGACCGCAGCCAGATCGTCAGGTTCTGGGCGTCGAAGCAGTGGAACGACGCGACCTCGTGCTCGGCGGCCCACGCGGTCACGACCTGCTGGCCGACCAGATCGGCGCCGCTGAAGGTGATCTGTCCGAGCGCGTCGGTGAGGCCGCGGTGGGTGGTCGTGTTGGGATCGCCGACCGCGACGAACGCGCCGGGGAGGCCGTCCTTGGTCCACTGATCGAGGACGACGACGTTGAGCACGCCGTTGAGCCGGCCGCCCGACATGCCGCCCGAGAACGGATCGCCGGTCGTGAAGTACGTGTACGCGCGCTCGATGCGCAGGTTGGCGGTCGCGGTCCGGATCTCGACGTCGGCGTCGCCGGCGATGCCGGGCGGCGCGTAGCCGGTCAGCCGCAGATCGTTCTGCACGACGATGCCGGTCAGCGGCACGCCGTCGAAGCGGACGTCGGTGACGTCGCCGAAGTCGGTGCCGAACCCGGTCAGCGTGACGAAGGTGCCGCCGGCGACCGAGCCGCCCGGTGGATCGACGGCGATCGCGTCGTAGGTGAACGCGTCGTCGCGGCGCGCGCTGCCGCTGGCGCGGCGGACCTCGATCGAGGTGACGCCGGGCTCGCCGGGCGGCGTGATGATCTCGAAGCGGCGCGAGTCGACAAACTCCTGGCCGAGCACCAGGCGGCCGCCGATCCACACCTGATCGTCCTCGCGAAAGCCCATGCCGCGGATGGTCGCGGTGGTGTTGCCGCGGAACGGCCCATGGGCCGGATCGGCGTACTGCACGAGGAACGCCGCGGGCCCGGCGTCGCGATCGTCGAGCGCGTCGACGCCGCCATCGCCGTCGGGCGGCCGGGCATCGACGTCGCGGCTCGGGGTCGGTCCGCCGCAGCTCGCTGCCATCGCGACCGCCAGCGCAGCGAGGGCAGCCCAACCAACCGGCGCGCGCATCGCGGCAGTATGGCACAAGCCGCCCGGGATCCAGCCGGGCAACGGTTCGCCCGCCTCCACGGTCGATGTGTCGGTGCTAGCTTTGCGCCCGATGTACGGCCGCACGATCACCGCGCTCGTCGGAGCGCTCGTGGTCGTGGGCCTCACGCCCGCCGCCGCCCAGGACGCGCGCCGCGACTCGCCGCCGCCGCCGGTCGCTGCGCCGGTCATGACCAAGGCGCCGGTGCTGGTGCAGTCGGTCGCGCCCGACTATCCGCCCGCCGCCCTCGCTGCGGGCAAGACCGCCGCGGTGACCGTGCAGATCGCGATCGACGCCGATGGCCTGGTCGCGACCGTGACGGTCGCCACGCCGGTCGGCGACGGCTTCGACCAGGCCGCCATCGCCGCGGCGCGCCAGTACGTCTTCGAGCCCGCCGAGTTCGACGGCACCCCCGGGCCGATCACCGTCGAGACCATCATCCACTTCGTGATCGACGAGGTGATCGAGCCACCGCCACCGCCGCCGCTGCCGCCGCCGCCGACCGCGGGCACCGATCCCGCCGCCGAGGGTCCGCCCAGCCACGGCGGCGACGTCCGCCTGCCGGTCAGCCTCGAGGGCCAGGTCGTCGAGCGCGGCACCCGCAGCGCGGTGAGCGGCGCGATCATCGCGATCGTCGAGCTCGGCCTCGACGCGGTCACCGACGACGACGGCCGCTTCGCGTTCCACGGCCTCGCCCCCGGGCCGTACACCATCCTGGTCGTCGGCGATCACCACGATCGCCTCGAGCGCGCGGTCGCGATCGCCGCGGCCGAGACCGTCGAGGTCCGGCTGTGGATGCGACCCAAGGGCGGCTCGATCTACGCGACCGTGATCGAAGGCGAGCGCGAGGTCCTCGAGGTCACGCGCCGCACCATCCAGCGCGCCCAGCTCACCTCGGTGCCCGGCACCTTCGGCGATCCGGTCCGCGTCATCCAGACCCTGCCCGGCGTCGCGCGCACGCCGTTCGGCCTCGGGCTCCTGCTCATCCGCGGCTCCAACCCCGACGACAGCAAGGTCTACATCGACGGCCACCAGGTGCCGCTCTTGTTCCACTTCCTCGGCGGGCCGAGCGTGCTGAACCCCGAGATGCTCGAGTCGATCGATCTGTATCCCGGCGGCTACCCGGCGCGGTTCGGCCGCTCGCACGGCGGCGTCGTCTCGCTCGACACCCGCGCCGCCAAGAGCGACGGCGTCCACGGCTCGGCCGACATCGATCTGCTCGACGCTGGCGGCTACATTCGCGCGCCGATCGGCAAGCAGTTCGCGGTCGCGATCGCGGGGCGGCGCTCGTACCTCGACACGTTCCTCGATCTGGTGCTGCCCGAGCCCGCGCCCGGCTCGACCCGCATCGTCGTGCCGGTCTACTGGGATCTCCAGGCCCGGGTCGACTGGGACGGCGGCGCCAAGGGCAAGGCCACGATCTTCGGCATCGCGTCGGCCGATCGCCTCGACGT
>JAYTAJ010000745.1:0-3538 GCA_043737575.1 Myxococcales bacterium
CGAAGCTGCGCATGGGCGCGCTTATACCCTGGACACCCGGGCTCGTGAACAGCGCACGCATCCGTCACCGACACGTCACGGAATGCGTCGATCGCGGCCCGGCGCTGCTAGGGTGCGGCGGGTGACGGTACGGATCACCGCGGAGATCTCCGAGGCGCTCGCGGCGGGGCGGCCGGTCGTGGCGCTCGAGTCGACGATCATCGCGCACGGGCTGCCGTATCCGGACAACCTCGAGGTCGGGCGCGCGCTCGAGGCGGCGGTGCGCGGCGGCGGCGCGGTCCCGGCGACGATCGCGGTGGTCGACGGCGCGATCCGGGTCGGGCTGCCCGCGGAGATCCTCGAGCGGGTGGCGGCGGACGGCGCGCGGTTCGCGAAGGCGGGCGCGACCGATCTGGCGGTGCATCTGGCGCGCGGCACCGACGCGGCGACGACGGTGAGCGCGACGGCGATGATCGCAGCGCGCGCGGGCATCCGGGTGTTCGCGACCGGCGGCATCGGCGGCGTCCATCGCGGCGACGCCGCCGACGTCTCCCACGATCTGACGGTGCTGGCGCGCACGCCGATCGCGGTGGTGTCGGCGGGCGCGAAGGCGATCCTGGATCTGCCGCGCACGCTCGAGGTGCTCGAGACGCTCGGCGTGCTGGTGATCGGGCTCGGCACCGACGAGCTGCCGGGCTTCTACGTGCGCACGACCGGGCTGCGCCTCGAGCATCGCGTCGACGATGTGGCGGCGCTGGCCGCGATCTGTCGGGCGCGCTGGGACGGGCTCGGGCTCGGCGGCGTGCTGGTGTGCAACCCGATCCCGGCCGCGGATGCGCTCGATGCAGGCGCGATCGATCGCACCATCGCCGAGGCGATCGAGGCGGCGACCGCGGCGGGGGCGACCGGCAAGCGGCTCACGCCGTTCTTGCTGCAGCGCATCGCGGCGGCGACAGAAGGCGCGGCGGTGCGAGCGAATCGCGCGCTGGCGTTGCACAACGCGGCAGTCGGGGCGCGGCTCGCGAAGGCGCTGGGAGCGAGCTGACGGCAACGGTTACGGTTACGGTTACGGATACGGTCACGGTTACGGTTACGGTTACGGCTGCGGATACGGGTCACGGCTACGGCTACGGTCACGGCTACGGCTACGGCTACGGCTACGGCTACGGCTACGGCTACGGCTACGGTTACGGTTACGGTTACGGTTACGGTTACGGTTACGGTTACGGCTGCGGCTACGGGTCACGGATCCGGCTGCGGTCACGGCGGCGGCGACGGACGGTTCAGGACAGTTGCCCCGCTCCGCCGGTCGTGGCACACGAGTCGTGGAGGGCCCCATGCGACACCGTTGGATCCTGTGCATCCTCGCGCTCGCCGTCGGCGCCAATGGCGTCGCGGCTCAGCCGACCGCGAAGCCTGCGCCGCCGAAGATCGTGAAAGATCCGCCGCCGCCCGAGCTGGTGGGCGTGGCGCGGCTCGGCGAGCTGCGGCCCGGCAAGGGCTTGGTCGACGACGCGATCACGGTCGCGGGCGGCCGCATCCTGGCGCTGGCGCGGGACGGCGCGGGCGGCGTGGCGCTGCGCTCGCTGTCGACCACCGACGCGACCGAGGTCCCGGCTCTCGACCTCACGACGATCGCGCCCGAGGCGTATCGCGTGACCGCGGTCGGCCCGCGGCTGTTCGTCGTGTACGGCGCCGAGGCGCCGCGCGCGGGCGTGCTGATCGAGCCGACGGGCAAGGTCGTGCGCGCCCACAAGCCGGCCACCGAGCTGGCGGTGCGGACCGTCGGCGGCAAGCCGGTCGTCGTCGCGTACAGCCACGATGCCCGGGCCAAGGGCGGCGAGCTGCACCAGGTGCAGCTGTTCGATCTCGCCAGCGGCAAGAAGATCGCCAAGAAGGGCGGCCGGCTCCTGCTCGGCGCCGATCACCGCGACGCCAAGCTCGACTTCCGTCCGATCTACTTCCTCGAGGACATGACCGTCGCGGTCGGCGTGCGCGGCGGCATCTGGCGCAAGCAGGACAACCAGCGCTCGCCCGACACCTGGGCCGCCTACGATCTGGTCACCAACACCTGGCTGCGCGACGAGCCGATCCGCGATCCGATGGGCCTGGCGCGGCGGCAGCCGGTCCTCGCCGCCCACGCGGGCGAGCATGTGTTCGCCCGCATCGCCGAGGATCTGTCCGACGTCGAGGTCTGGCGTGGCGGCGTGGTCTCGACGGTGACGCTCGATCAGCCGCTGGAGATCTACGATCCGCTGTCGGTGCAGTACGCGACGCGCGGCGATCGCCTGTGGATCTCGGTGACCGTCGATCCGACCAACGCACCCGCGGTGAAGCGCCAGAAGGCCGACGCTCGCTACCTCGATCTGTACGAGCTCGACGGCGATCGCGCGACGCGCAAGGCGCGGATCCTGGTCCAGAAGCAGGGCGTGCGCTGGGGCTGGGCCGACGACGCGTTGTGGGTGCTCGAGAAGAGCGCGGGCTTCACCCGCGGCGGCACCGCGCTGCAGCTGTACAAGCTGAACTGAAAATTCGAGGGATCCGAGGATCCGAATCCGGTCCGGGAGTCGAGTCCTGGCTAGCTACGGCGTCGGGCCGACCGGCACGATCGCGGGCGCGACCGCGGCGTCGGTCGCTTCCGTCGGCGGCGCGGCGTCGATCGGCGGCGCGGGCGGCGGCTGCGGCGGCTGGGGTGGTGGCTGCCGCGGCGCAGGCGGCGTGATCGGCTGCGGGATCTCGGGCGTGGTCGCGTCGTTGGTGATCCGCACCAGCGTGCCGTGCACGACACCGCTGACGATCGGCACGAACCGATAGCGCGCGAGCGCGTGGCCGCTGAGCACGAACGTGAACTCGTGGGGGATGCCGCCGTCGCCGTCCCACAGGACCGGGGTGGTCCCGAGGCGGATGCCGTCGACCGCGGCGATCGCGCCGACCGGCGTCGACCGCAGGAGCAGCGACACCGGCGGCCGATCGCGGCGCGCGTTGCGCCCGGGCGTGCGCGGCGCTCCCGGATCCGGATCGAGGAAGAAGCCGTCGCGCGGATCGTAGGTCGGCAACGTCGTGATGCCGCCATCGACCGACCCCACGCCCGCGTCGGGCGCGGTCAGCGCCGTCGGCGGCGGTGCTGGCGCCGTGCCCGCGCCCCCGCCTCCGCCCTGGCAGCCCGGCGCGGCGATCGCAACCACCGTCGTCAGCGTCGCCAGCGCGACCGTCGCGCGCGCATCGTGAGACATCGCGGCGACGCTACCCCAGATCAGGTCGCCTCGCCCTTGTCCTTCCGCTTCTTCTTGCCCGGCAGGATGTCCATCAGCTTGCAGATGATGCCGAGCATGATCTCGTCGGCGCCGCCGCCGATCGACATCAGCCGCGTGTCGCGAAAGGCGCGCGACGCGACGTTGTCCCACATGAAACCCATGCCGCCCCAGTACTGCAGGCACGCGTCGGAGACCTCGCGCACCAGGCGCCCGGCCTTGAGCTTCGCCATCGACGCCAGCTTGGTGACGTCGGCGCCGCCGACGTACTCCTCGACCGCGCGATACACCAGCGACCGCAGCAGCTC
>JAYTAJ010000746.1:0-3537 GCA_043737575.1 Myxococcales bacterium
GCTGGCCGGACCTCGCGGCCGCGGCGGTAGCGGTGGCAGTGGCGGCGATCGCGACGGTCGCGCTATCGAGCCGCGCGGCGGGCCCGCGCTGCGCCGCCGCCGCGGCCGAGCTGGCGGGCGCGTGGGATCCGGCGGCGCGCGCCGACGTGAGCGCGGCGTTCGCGGCGACCGGGCTGTCGTACGCCGACGCCAGCGCCACGACGCTGACCCGGCAGCTCGACGCCTACGCCGACGAATGGATCGCGGCGCGCGAGGCGGCGTGCCGCGCCGCGCCGTCGCCGACCCGCGAACGCCGTGAGCTGTGTCTGGACCAGCGCCGCGATCAGCTGCGGCGCATCGCGGCCGCGCTGGCGCACGCCGACGCCGCGCTGATCGATCGCGGGACCGCGTCGCTGCGCGCGCTCGAGCCGGTGACCGACTGCGCCGATCCGACCTACCTGGCAGCGGTCGCGATCGATCCGCGCGGCGAGGCGCGCGAGCTCCTGGCGCGGGCTCGGCTGGCGGCCTTCGCGGGCGACGATGCCGAGGCGCTCGCGGTCGCGGCCCAGGCGATCGCCGACGCGCTGCTCACCGACGACCGCGCGACCGTCGCCGAGGCGCGCATCGTGACCGCGGTGGTGCAGCGCGGCCGCGGCGAGCTGAGCGCATCGATCGACGGCCTGCGCCTCGCGCTCGACGAGAACGGCGACGACGGCCGCGTCCGGGTCGACGCGTGGATCGAGCTGGGCCAGTCGCTGCAGTTCGCCGATCGTTTCGACGACGCCGCCGCGGCCCTCGATCGCGCCGACGCCGCGCTGGCCGCAGCACCCGATCCGGCGCGGCAGATCCGCTTGCTGTCGGCACGCGGCACGCTGCTGGGTCGCCGCGGCGACTACGCGGGCGCGATCGCGGTGTGCGAGCGCGGCCTGGCGCTGACCGCCGAGACCTACGGCCCGGCGTCGTGGCAGCTCGCGCCCTGGCACGCCAACCTGGCGATCGCCGAGCGTCGGCTCGGCCACGACGACGCCGCGATCGGCCACGGCCAGCGCGCGGTCGCGCTGCTCGCGGTCCTCGGCGCCGAGCACCCGCGGGTGCTGCAGGCGCGGGCGACGCTGGCCCAGGCGATGGGCGCGGCCGGGCAGTACGCGGCGGCGCTCGCCGAGCACGAGGCGCTGCTCGCGATCGCGCTGCGCCGCGACGGCGACGATCATCTCGCGGTGGCGGGGGCGCGGCTGTCAGTCGGCCTCCAGCTGCACCGGCTCGCGCGCTACCCCGAGGCCGAGACCGTGCTGCGCGCGGCGCTCGCGGTGCAGGAGCGCGCCGCGCCCGAGAGCAACCCGACGATCACGACGCGCGCGATGCTGGCCGAGACCCTGTCGGCCCAGGGCCGCGACGCCGAGGCCGAGCCGCTGCATCGCGCCGCTCTCGACGCGCGACTGCGGCTGCTCGGTCCCGATCATCTCGACGTCGGGCTGAGCCGGTGGAACCTCGGCAAGGCGCGGGCCGCGCTCGGCCGCCTCGACGACGCCGAGCGCGAGCTGACCCGGGCCCGCGCGATCCTGAGCGCCAAGCTCAGCGCCACCCATCCGAACGTGGTCGGCGTCGACCGCGCCCTGACGATGCTGCACGCGCTGCGCGGTCAGCGCCGCTTGGGTCGCGGGATGCCGTAGGTCGCGAGCCGCTTCACCAGCGTGCGCAGCGGCATCCCGAGCTGCTGCGCGGCGCGGGTCTGGTTGCCCGCGCACTGCTCGAGCGCAGCGACGATGTGGGCGCGCTCGTCGAGCGCCACCGGATCGGCGGGCGCGGCGCGGGCCGGGCCCGGCAGATCCTCCCCCGTGATCGCGCCGCTCGCGAGCAGCACCGCGCGCTCGATCGCGTTGCGCAGCTCGCGGACGTTGCCCGGCCAGTCGTGGGCGTGGAGCGCGGCGATGGCGTCGACGGTGAAGGTCGGCGTCGGCCGCCCCAGCGCCGCCGCGACGCTGGCCGCGAAGGCCCGGGCCAGCGGCTCGAGCTCGGCCTTGCGATCGCGCAGCGGCGGCACCTCGAGCACGATGCCGGCGAGGCGGAAGTACAGGTCGGCGCGGAACCGGCCCGCCGCGGCGTCGGCCTCGAGGTCGCGGTTGGTGGCGGCGACGAAGCGGACGTCGATCGATCGCGGCGTGGTGGCGCCGACCCGCGTCACCCGGCGGTCCTCGAGGACCCGCAGCAGCTTGGCCTGCGCCGCCGTCGACAGCTCGCCGACCTCGTCGAGGAACAGGGTGCCGCCATGGGCCGCCTCGATCATGCCGACCCGCATCGCCGCGGCGCCCGTGAACGCGCCCCGCTCGTGGCCGAACAGCTCGCTCTCGAGCAGGCTGTCCGCCACCGCCGCGCAGTTGACCCGCACCAGCGGACCGCGGGCGCGCGGCGACGCCCGATGCACCGCGTCGGCGAGCAGCTCCTTGCCCGCGCCGCTCTCGCCGACGACCAGCACGTTGATCGTGCCGACCGCGACCCGCCGCGCCAGCTCGAACAGGTTGCGCATCGCCGGGTCGAGCACGATCGGCGCGATCGCCACGCCGGGCTCCGACCGCGCCGCCGAACCGGGTGGCCCGGGCGCGCGATGCCGCCGCGCCTGCACCACCAGCGCGACCTCGCCCGCGAGGAAGGTCTCGTTGACGCCCAGCTCGATCGCGCGATCGGCGGGTAGTCGCGCGCCCCGCACCGACGTGCCGTTGGCGCTGCCGAGATCGCGGACCCGCACCATCGGCCCCAGCTCGATCGCGACGTGGCGCCGCGACACCGACGGATGCTCGACCCGCACGTCGGCGTCGTGACCGCGGCCCACCACGACCTCGCCGTGCTCGGGCAGCGCGTGGGTCGTCACCGCGTCGTCGAGCATCACCACCAGCACGCGGCGATCCGGACCGTCGGGTCGGCGGCCGCGCAGCTGGGTGCTGGTGTCGCCCGCCATCTACGGCAGCGCGGCCTTCCAGCTCGCCTCGTCGGCGAAGGTCGACAGCGTGCCATCGGCGGCCTCGAGCAGCCGCACGATCGTCGTGCCCGCGGGCGCCGACAGCGACGCGTAGAGCAGGGTCGCGAGGCGCAGCCACAGCCCCGACACCACCTTCTCGCCGGCCTTGTCGAGGAGGTAGCCGCCCTGGAGCGCGGCGATGTTGAACGCCGGCATGCCCTGCAGATCGGTCGTCGCCGGCGCGCACACCCAGCGCTCGTTGCGGAACGCGAAGTCCGGCATCGGATCCTCGGCGGTCGCGCGCACCGGGTTGCCGGCGGCGTCGCGCTTGATGATGTACTTGGCGTCGCCGGCCGGGCCGCCCATCGTGCGGAACCGCAGCCGATAGCTGACGTAGGTGAACGCGGCGCCGTCCTCGACGCGCGTCAGCTCCTTCACCCGATCGATGCGGACCTTGTCGACCGGGTAGTTCCACACCGCGAGGCCCGACGAGGTGTCGAACACGAACGGCAGGCCCATGTTCTTCGTCACGAAGTCGTGCAGATCGATCACCGAGTCGTAGACCGTCTCCTGCCGCAGCTCGATCGCGCGCACCGTCACCGGCT
>JAYTAJ010000747.1:0-18470 GCA_043737575.1 Myxococcales bacterium
TGGTCGCCAACGGCGACGGCGGCGGCACCATCGCGGTCTTCCTCAACACCTGCGCGCTGGCGACGGTCGCGAATCCACCGCCCGCGCCCGCGCCGCTGCCGTGCCGCAACAAACCGAACTTCACCTACGCGTCGACGCTCATCACCGCGATGGGCTACCCCGCGTCGACGCCGCTGCCGATGTTCGCGTACAGCGACGTCGACGGGGATGGCGTCCGCGATCTGGTCGCGGGCGCGCCGAGCTGCTGCACCACCGCGGGCACCCGGCTGCGGTTGTGGAAGGGCCTGGCCGGCGGCGGCCTGTCGACGTCGCCGCAGTCGATCACGTTCCAGGGCGCGGCGACGGTGGTGTTCCTCGCCGACTTCTCGAGCGACGGCAAGCTCGACCTGATCGTCGGTACCGACAACTGGAACTACTACCCCAACCACGGCGGCGAGTCGTTCTACTGGGTCAACAACGGCACCGCGACGCCGTTCTCGTCGGCGCCGACCAAGCTCACGTCGTACAACTACCCGGTCCTCTACGACTTCGACGTCGGCTTCGTGTTCGACTACGACCACGATCCGTCGAACACGCTCGACCTGATGATCGCGGACGGCAACAACAGCAACAACTTCTACATCCAGGCCAACCGGGTGATGGCGCAGTTCGTGGCCTGCGGCGACGTCGCGTCGGGCGTGATCTCGCCCCAGCTCGCGGCCGGCGGCGAGGCGGTGGTCACCGCGGCGCGGATCTCGCCGACCGCGGCCCTCAACGGCGGCACGATCACCTACTACCTGTCGAACGAGGAGCCGCCCAACTGGGTCCAGGCCACGCCGTGCGGTGACAGCAGCGGCGATCTGTGCGCGAGCTTCCCCAAGCCGATCGGCCGCGAGGTCCGGTGGAAGGCGACGATGTGCTCGAACGCCGCGCGCACCACGTCGCCGACGATCTCGCGCGTCGATCTGCGGTTCGACTACACCCCCGCGCGCGACTACTTCCGCGCCGGCGTGATCGTCAGCGATGGTGTCGCCTACCAGGGCGGGTTCCGCCAGCCCGGCGATCGCGGCCACCTGTTCGCGGTCAACGCCGGCCTGACCCAGACCTACTGGGACGCCGCGACCGCGATCGATGCGGCGGCCGACGGCTCGCGCAACCTCTACACCAGCACCGTCGGGGGCAACAGCCGCCTCGCGTTCACCACCACCGCCGCCAGCAGCCCGCCGCTGATCGCGACGCTCAACGCCGCCAACGCCGCCCAGGCCGCGAGCGTGGTCGCGTGGGTGCGCAGCGCCCGCTTCGGCGTCGGCAACCGCGGCATCGATTCGAGCCGGCTCGGCGCGATCGAGACCTCGACGCCAGCGCTGCTCGGCCCGCCCGGCATCCCGATCTGGTACGCCAACGCGCCGGCCGCCGATCGCGCGCGCTTCCAGCAGTACATGACCAGCCAGGCGACGCGGCCGCTGCTGGTGCTGTTCGGATCCAAGGACGGCATGATCCACGCGATCCGCTCGACGCCGCTGCAGATCAGCACCGCGCCGAGCGGCACCGAGGCGTGGGCGTTCGTGCCGCCGCGGGTCGCCGCCGGGATGCTGGCCGACTACACCACCAGCCTGGCCACGGGCACGACCCAGGTCGCGTCGTACCCCGACGGTTCGCCGACGATCACCGACTACCGCCGCGCCGACGGGCAGTACGGCACCGCCGCGATCGTGACCGGCGGCAACGGCGGCAAGAGCATGATCGCCCTCGACGTCACCAACACCGTCGCCGCCGACGGCACCGTGCTCGGCCCGACGCCGCTGTGGACCGCGACGCCCGGCGAGGCCGACGCTGGCCAGGCGCTGTCGAAGCCCGCGGTCGCGCGGGTGGCGATCGGCGGCCAGGAGCGCTTCGTCGTGATCGCCGCGACCGGCGTCGCCCACGACGATCCGACCGCGCCCTTCACCAAGGGCCGCATCGTCAGCGCCTACGACGTCGCGACCGGCGCGCTGATGTGGAAGTTCCAGGCCCAGTGCGCGGTGACCAGCGACGTGTCGACCTTCGAGACCAACGACAGCGTCGAGCTCGGCGCGCCGCGGCTCGACGGCTTCACCGATCGCGTGGTGTTCGCCGACGCCTGCGGCTACGTCTACAAGCTCGTGCCCGGCGTCGATCGCGGCGGCGGCTGGAACGTCAACACCGGGCTCGGCACGATCGCCGTCGATCCGGCCGCGGTCGGCGTGCCGCAGTATGCGTTGTTCTCGACCGAGCGCAGCCCCGGCGCGCTCGGTGCCCAGAGCCCGATCGCCGGCACGCTCGGCGTGCGCACCGACGCCACCAGCCGCCTGCTGTTGTTCTTCGGCACCGGCGGCGTCGAGAGCCATCCGGTCGGCGTCGCCAACGAGTTCTACGCCGTCTACGCCGACAATGGCGAGATGCGGTCGAAGCTGCAGGGCGCCTGCGGCAGCACCGGCTGCGAGAAGTTCTACGGCGGCGTGGTCGCGACGCTCGAGCAGGTGATCTTCACCCGCACCATCGACCCCGCGGTCGGGACCGGCACCTGCGCGTTCGGATCGTCGACGGTCGAGGCGGTCGCGATCGACGGCGGCAGCGACGGCGACTTCGTCTCGGAGTTCACGCAGAGCGTCGGCTCGGCGGTGATGGGCGCGCTGTTCGGCGACGCCGGCGCGATCTACTTCTCGATGCTGTCGGGCGGCATGTCGCGCATCGGCACGCCGCGCGCCGCGGCCGCCGGCGGCGACACCACCTCGGGCGCCAACGCCCCCGTGGCCCAGCCGCTCACGACCGACGAGGCGTTGATCATGATGGGCTGGCGCCAGGTCTACTGACGATGTGCTGTAATCCGCGGCCATGGAGCCAGGCCCGATCATCGGCATCGTCGGCGGCACGGGGGTCTACGAGCTCGAGGGCCTGACCGACACCGCGTGGCGCACGGTGGCGTCGCCGTTCGGCGCGCCGTCCGATCAGCTGCTGTTCGGGCGGCTCGGTGACCACCGCGTCGTGTTCTTGCCGCGCCACGGCCGCGGCCACCGCATCCCGCCGCACGAGATCAACTTCCTCGCCAACGTCGACGCGCTCAAGCGCGCGGGCGCGACGACGCTGGTGTCGGTGAGCGCGGTCGGATCGCTGCGCGAGGATCTGCCGCCCGGCACGTTTGTCGTCGTCGATCAGTTCGTCGATCGCACGCTGCGGCGGCCCAAGACGTTCTTCGGCACCGGCCTCGTCGCCCACGTGTCGATGGCGACGCCGACCTGCGCCCGGCTCGGCGACGCGCTGGCCGCGGCCGGGGCCGAGCTCGGGCTGGCGCTGCGCCGCGGCGGCACCTACCTCGCGATGGAGGGGCCGCAGTTCTCGACCCGCGCCGAGTCGGTGCTGCACCGCGGCCTCGGCTGCGACGTCGTCGGCATGACCAACCTACCCGAGGCCAAGCTCGCGCGCGAGGCCGAGCTCTGTTACGCGACCGTCGCGATGGTCACCGACTACGACTGCTGGCACGACGATCACGGCGCGGTGACCGTCGCCGACGTGATCCGGGTGCTGCACGCCAACAGCGACGCCGCGCGGCGGCTCTTGCGCGCGGTGGTGCCACGGGTCGGCGCGCTGACCGCGCCGTGTCCGCACGGCTGCGACCGCGCCCTCGACACCGCGATCGTGACCGCGCCAGCCGCGCGCGATCCCGCGCTGTGTGCGCGGCTCGACGCGATCGCCGGACGCGTGCTGTGAAGGTCGACGGCCGCTGGCGCCGCGCGATCGAGGTCGACGCCGACGGCGCGGTGCTCGTCCTCGATCAGACCCGGCTGCCGTTCGCGATCGCGTGGCGGCGGCTGGCGACCGTCGACGACGCCGCGTCCGCGATCCGGACGATGGTCGTGCGCGGCGCGCCGCTGATCGGCGTGACCGCGGCGTGGGGGCTGGCGCTGGCGCTGCGCGTCGATGCCAGCGACGCCGGGCTGGACGCCGCGTGTACCCAGCTCGCGGCGACCCGCCCGACCGCGGTCAACCTGCGCTGGGCGATCGATCGAGTCCGCGCCCGCGTCGTCGACGTCGCGGTGTCGGGGCGCGCCGACGCCGCCACCGCCGCCGCGATCCAGCTCGCCGACGACGACGTCGCGATGTGCGCCGCGATCGGCGGCCACGGCGTGCCGCTGATCGAGGCCGCCGCGCAGGGCGGCCGCGCCGACATCCTCACCCACTGCAACGCCGGCTGGATCGCCACCGTCGACTGGGGCACCGCCCTCGCGCCGATCTACCAGGCCCACGAGGCCGGCGTCCCGGTCCACGTCTGGGTCGACGAGACCCGGCCGCGCAACCAGGGCCTGCTCACCGCGTGGGAGCTGGCCCAGCACGGCGTGCCCCACACCGTGATCGCCGACAACGCTGGCGGCCACCTCATGCAGCACGGCCGCGTCGGGCTGTGCCTGGTCGGCACCGATCGCACCACGCGGCGCGGCGACGTCTGCAACAAGATCGGCACGTACCTCAAGGCCCTCGCCGCCCACGACAACGACGTGCCGTTCTGGGTCGCCGCGCCGTCGCCCAGCATCGACTGGCGCCTCGCCGACGGCGCCGACGTGCCGATCGAGGAGCGCGCCGCCGACGAGGTCCGCCGCGTCGTCGGCCGCGAGGGCGCGGTCACGATCGTCGACGATCGCAGCGCCGTCGCCAACCCCGCCTTCGACGTCACGCCGCACCGCCTCGTCACCGGCCTCATCACCGAGCGCGGCCGCTGCGCCGCGACCGCCGACGGCCTGCGCGGGCTGTTTCCGGACCACGCATGACGCTCGTGTTGCGCACCGAGCTGTGCACCACCGCGCGGCGCATGAGCGAGCTCGGCCTGACCCCCGGCCTGTCCGGCAACGTCAGCGCGCGCACCGAGCGCGGCTTCCTGGTCACGCCGTCCGGCCTCGCCTATGACGCCCTGGGCCCCGACGATCTCGTCGCCGTCGACGCGTCCGGCACCGTCCGCCCCGGCCAGCTCGCGCCCTCCACCGAGTGGCAGCTCCACCGCGATCTCTACGCCGCGCGCGCCGACGCCCACGCCATCGTCCACACCCACTCGCTGTACTGCACCACCATCGCGTGCCTGCGTCAGCCCATCCCCGCGATCCACTACATGGTCGTGCTCGCCGGCACTGACACCATCCCGTGCGCCGACTACGCCACCTTCGGCTCGCCCGAGCTCGCCGCCCACGCCGTGCGCGCCCTCGGCCCCGGCCGGGCCTGCCTCCTCGCCAACCACGGCCTCGTCGCGCTCGGCGCTGCGCTGCCCGCCGCGCTCCGCCTCGCCGCCGAGGTCGAGACCCTCGCCAGCCAGTACTGGCACGCTTCCGCCATCGGCCGCCCCGTCGTCCTCGACGCCGCCGAGCTCGACCGCGTCCGTGCCCGCTTCACCGGCTACGGCCAGGCCAAGCCCCGCCGCTGATCGGCGCTACTCCGCGTCACGTCGGAGCGGTCGCGGCGCGAGCTTCCAGGTCACGCGTCCGACCTCCTCGCCCTCGTGGGTCTGGCGCATCGCGACGCCGTGGCCCCACGCGAGCTTGCCCTTCTGCGGCGTGATGATGAAGCGGCACCGCATCCGCCGCCCGTGCCCGAGCGTCACACGGCCGAGCGCGATGCGTGGCAGGGACGGCATCGTCATCCGCGCGAGGTCCTTGCCGCGCTCGATCCGCACTTCCCAGCCGTGCTCGCCGCGGAGCTGCGCGAGCAGCGACAGCGGCCCCTCCAGCTCGAGTCGCGTGTCGCGCGGCAGCCGCCGCTCGATCTCGAGCCCGAAGGTACGCGCGTCGTCGTCGGGGCCGGTGATGTCGAACGTGTACGTCGACGCCACGCCCGGCGCTTTCGGGAGCGCATCGATCACGTCGAAGTTGCGCCAGGTCACGTTGTTGTGGCTGCGGATCATCGCGTGGTAGTTGCTCCAGCTCACCAGGGGCCCGGGGACGGGCGGCGCTGGATCGCCGGCGTGGTGGATCGTGGCGACGAAGCAATAGTGTCCGGCAGGGATGTTGGCGGACCAGTCGATGGGCGGCGCGACCGTCAGGATGTCCCCGGGCAGGACGAGGGGAATCGTGACGGTGCCGACCGTCTGCCACATCGACGGTAGCAGCAGGGTCGACGCGTCACCGTAGTACACAGTCGCGACGACGTTGGTGGCCGCCACACCACCGCGGTTCCGGACTCGCACGTAGACGTAGTTGGGGCCGCCGGCTGTGACGACGCCGCCGAGGGCCTGCGAGTCCTCGCCCGGGCTACCCTGGCCGAACGCGAGTTCCGGAAATGGCTCGATTGCCGCGCGGACGAAGACGTCCGGACTCGACGCCAGCGCCCCCGTCCACGGCACCAGCCCGACGTCGCCGACGTCGTCGCGGAGATAGAGATCAGGCACCAAGCCGAGGGCCGGCACCACCTGTGCCAGATCGGGCATCACGCCGATCGCACCCGGCACGGTCGGCCCCTGCGGTGTGCCGGTCGCAGGATTGGACAGGATCTTGCGGAGCTGCACGTTCGACAGCCGGTTCCCCGACACCGACTGGTACCGTGACTGCACCAGGGCCGCGGCGCCGACGATGATCGGCGACGCGCTGCTGGTGCCGTTGAAGGTCGCGGTGTAGTGCTGGTCGGCGTTGCTGCCGCCCGCCAGATCGCCGTAGCCAGTCGTGACGACGTTCATGCCCCAGCCATAGCAGTCGATCCGACTGCCATAGTTCGAGAAGGCCGCGCGCTCGTGCGGCACGGTCGACACCGCCGCGCCGACCATCAGCGCGCCCGAGTCGATGAAGTCGGGCGAGGCCCGGTCGAGGCGATGGGTGCCGCCGAGGCTCAGCCAGGCATCGAGATCGACATTGCCATTGCCCGCGGCCGCGACGACGAAGATGCCGAGCGCGGTGGCGAGTCGGATCAGGTCGAGGAGGTGATCTTGTGTCTCGACCGGCCGCATCGTCCCTGCGGTCTGGAGCTCGATCAGCAGGATGTCCCCCACCGACATGGCGAGGATCGCGGCGGCGAGGGCGTTGCCCGTGTGCTGGGTAGTGGACGTTGCCCAGACCGACGACATCCGCACTGACGTGACCGCGGGCGCGATGCCCACCACCCCCGCCGCGTTGTCCGTCGCCGCGATCACACCGAGCACGGCGGTGCCGTGGTTGGCCCAGGCGGGTGCGACGTGATTGTGGCCGTAGAGCGTCGTCGGCGTCGGCATCTTGGCTACGAGATCTTCGTGCGTCGTGCGCCAGCCGCCCTCGAGATCGACGACCGCGACGCCCGCGCCCTCACCGCCCGGCTGCGTCCACAGCCAGCGCGCGCCGATCCCGGTCGGCGCCGCGTCCAGATAGCCCTGACCGGGATTGAACGGATCATCGGCGGGATTGACCAGCGCGGGCTCGACGCGTGCCTCCTCCCACGCGGCCATGACCTCGCGCAGCTCCGTCAGCACCGCGAGGGCGCGCGCCACCTCGCTGCGCGGACGGTCGCGCAGATCGATCCGCCAGTACTGGGTGAGGCTGTGCAGCGGCGCGAACGCGGTGCGCGCCGCCTGCTGCTCCAGCTCGAGGAGCCGGGCGCCATCGATCGCGGTGATGAGGGGCTCGGTGGGTGGGTCGCCGATCGCGGTCAGCGCGTTCGTCCACGACCTCAGGCCGCGTCGCTTGGCCCAGGCGGCGAGCGTGGCATTGTCGGGCTCGTGCTCGCCAGCGGTGATCCGGACGATCAACTGTCCGGTTCCCTGCTCGCGGGCGTGTGAATGCTGGATTCGGTCCATGGCTGTTGCTCCTGATGAAGATGACGGATTGTTAGGCAAGCGAAGGTTCGGGGGGCGCCGCTGGTCGCCGCAAGGGCCGCTGTTCAGCGCGGGCAGGGCCTGGCGCTGGCCACGCAAGTCCACTTCTTTGACAGCCATTTTCCGGTGCTGGTGTACGCGAAGCTCTGGTCGTGAGCTCGCGCCCAGTGGCGCCATTGTGAGCCGAATGCACTCCGAGCCTTGCCCGACCAGTCGGCCTTGGCCGCGAGGCGCGCGAACAGCTTGAATCTCCGCTCCTGGGGGTCCGAGATCACGGGCGCGGCCTTGCACGGATAGACGTAGAGGTAGCCAGTAAACGCGCGCTGGCCCGTGCAGTTGGAGACCTCAAGTACGTAGAAGTAGGGGTTGTCCTTGTCGGTCGCGATGCGTTTGCCGCTCTTGCGACGACCATCCCACAAGGCCGCCGACCCGAGTCCGGTCGTCGAGCTGAGCGTGGCCTGGTGGACGGTCACCCCCCAGCGATCCTTGATCAGGACGTCGACGCGGCAGGCGACGTCGAGCCCTGGCACCATCCAGGCGTCGTTCACGCCATCGCCGTTGGGCGTGAAGACGTTCGGTATCGCGAGATCCGGAATCGGATTCGCGGGTGGAAAGGTGCAGCCGTTGGCGCAGCGGTCCACGATCTCGACGGCGTCGAGGAAGGCCGCGCCGCCATGCTCCCCATGCGTGCAGTCGCGGACCTCCAGCGAGACACGCAGCTTGGTCCCGCCCTTCATGCCGCCAAGGTCGATGGTCAGTACGTCGTGCTTGTACCAGATGGACGAGCCCGTCGGCGATTGCTTGATATCGACCCAGCCGGAGCCGGCCGCCGCGGCATCGTTGGCGTGGAAGGTGGCCCGGCGGACGATCTTCCAGCCGACCGCCTTGCGCTTGACCTCCACCTCGACCTGAGGCTGATCGTCGCTGTCGTGGTGACCATCCTCCAGCATCGCGCCCCACTGCAAGCGCAGGCAGCTGCATGCGCTGATATCGGTCGGAAGCACGATGTACTGGCGGATACGCGTGGCGTGGCAGCCTCCCGAAAGATCGTTGAGGCGCGCCATGTGCGCGCCGTCGTACGGCGGTATCATCAGGCCCTGCTTGGCCAGCAGCGGTGTTCCCGTGGTCGCGATTGCGGCAGGGTGCTCCGTCGGTTTGGTCTTCTTCCAGACGCCGAGTAGGCCCATCTTCTTGTAGTGGAGCTCCCAGCCCGAGAGAGAGCCACTCTCGAACGACGAGTTGGTGACGGCGCCCGTCACGGGGGTGTCACAGGGGGCGATGGGCATGACTGGACTCACCCGCACACGATCGAGGCTCTGACTGCCTCCATCCGTCGATTCTGCCCCGTCGTGCCAGCCATCTGCGGCGAGGCCACCCACGGACCCCAGCCACCGCCGCTGCCGCTCAGAAGGTCATTTCGAGTGTGGACGGAGTAGCTGAGTCGGCAGCACAGCGGAGCGTTGATGAGGCGGATCTCGAGCGCCTCCATCCGCTTGTGCGGCACGATCACGCCGCAGATCGAGCTCTCCGGCATCCACGAGGTCCAGCCGCTTCCCTGCATGTGCGCGCGGTACTCGATGGTGGTGCCGGGTGGCACGGGCCCGGAGAGGTGGGCGCGGAACGCCTGGACGCGACGGTTCTGGCCAGTCGATCCGACCTCGGCGCCGTCGCAGCCTTCACCCGACCACCAGCCGCCGCTCGACTGGGTGATGAAGTGTCGCGTGTAGACCTCGTAGCAGATGCGTGGGCAACCCAGCAGCGGCATCGGGGCGCCTGCGCATCGGCCGCCGCGCACCTCGATGCTGCCGCGCAGCGCCAGGCCAGTCACCGAGATCGCGTTCGTCACGACCACGTCGAGGTGGTTGTCGCCCGCCTTGAAGCCCGACGTCGCGGACCAGGTCGCATGCACCAGGTACGTCGCGGTCGGGGTCGGCGCCGTCAGCGGCTGTCCGTTCAAGCGCACGGTCGCGACATCGTCGGCGAGCATGTCGAGCGAGAGCTTCGGCTGCGTGAATCCGGAGCAGAGCTTGAACGAGAGCCGATACGTGTAGTCGCCGACGGTTTCGCCGCCGGGTACGAGCCACATGGAACCGGGCAGCGCCTGTGCCCACGCCGGATGCGCCTGGCTCAGGATCGGCTTCGCGAAGTCGGCTGCGCTCGGCAACTTGACGTTCCAGTCGGCGACACCCGTGCTGATGTCGAGATCGAAGTCCTCGCAGATCGGCAAGCACCGTGCTGGCACGCGCTCGGTGTGGAACGTGCGCGTCGGATCGTCGCCGCCGTTCCCCGACGCGTAGACCGCCACGACATCGAGCTCGGCTGCGGTCTCGATGACGACCCAGCCCTCGACATACGGCGGCAACGGGGCGCCCGACTTCTCCAGCCGCGCCTTGACGTCGTTGCAGTCGATCGTGAGGGCCTCGTCGGGTCCCAGCGTCGCCTCGGCGAACGAGCTGACCGGCCCGACGCGCATCGCCTGCAGGCCGAGGGCGACCTTCCAGCGCAGCGTGACCGTGTCGCAGCGCGACGGGTTATGGACGTTGGTTGCGGTGAAGTACCGCCCCGGCGGCAGCGGCGTCGGCTTGGTCGTAGGGATCTGGCCACAGACGATCTTCACGGCGTACTGGAAATCAGTGCGCGCGTCTGACGACGCGCCCTTCACGCCACAGGTGCAGGACATTCGGAGTGCCTTTCGATTCGTTGTTGTCGCGAGCACGCGCTGCCGAGCCGGCAGGCTGCGCTCCGCGGTGGTCGCGCGGCTCATGCCGCGCGGCAATGCCTCCACGCCCACTGCCGTTCGGACGTTGGCTATCGCAAAGCCTGCGCGCGAGCGCAGATGCGCCGATGCCTCGCGCAGGCGGCGCCCCGGTTCCCGGCCAGCGATGTGCTAGTTGCCGATTCCCTTGCAGTGGTCGATGCCAAACACTTCATGGCAGACGTCGGCCGTCAGGAATGGCTTGCACGCGTCGAGGCTCGGAAACAGGTCGCAGGGGTGATTCAGATAGGTAGTGTATGGATGGTGCCAGAACTTGCGCCCGGGCCCTTCGCACATGTCGTAGACCTCGCGATCCTTTTCTGCGATCGACAGGTCCTTGGCCACGCTCGTGGTAGCCCAGGGTGGCGTCGGGCTGGTGGTCGTGGTTCCGAGCTTGATCTTCGGTGGGGCCAAGAGGTTGTCACAGCCCGTGACCGGGTTCGTGAAGCAGTCCATTCCTGGGACGGCGCAGAACCGATCGGAGGCCATCGCGGCGCCCTCGGACCACATGCGACTGACGCAGACGTACTGCTCACCAGAAAACATGTCGGTGCCCGGGCAGCTGTTCGGCGCGATCGTGATCGGCTTGAACAGGTCGCCGTAGAACGCGCCCTCGCGATACGTGAAGACGTTCTCCTCGGTGGCAGGGTAGTCATGTGCCAGCAGCGGGAGGTCGGACACCTCCACGTTGAGGTCCTTGTCCAGCGGGGCAGCGCCTGGGACGGGGGCCGCGAGCATCACGGCGTAGTAGCCAGTGCGGTCGAGGCCGTTGTCGGGACACGTGAACAGAACTTCGTCGAAGTCCTGCGCGAGCATCTCGCCTCCATATGCCGGCAAGTCCGGCAGTGTCAGGATTGGTGTCCAGCCCAATGTGTTCCAGCCTGCGCCCGGGGCGGCGACCTCGGTGTCGTCGCAGCCGTGGAGGCCTTTGCAGACACGGATGCGACCGTGCGTGCCTGATGGCAGCTTGAGTCCAATCTGATCTCCTTGGTTGCACTGGCCCACATGGCGAGGCTCCCAGTCGCAGTTGCGCCGCAGGAAGTCGCCCCACAGACATGGGGTGTCACAGCTCTTGAAGCTCAGGATCGGAGTGCCGCGATTCTCGCGGAACATCGTCGCGGTCGGGACCCGGTCCAGGGTCTCCAGGCCCTTGCCGCGCAGGGAGATCGTGACCTTCTTCCGAGCGCTGTTGACGCGCGCCAGCATGCACGCGGACACGCGCTCGAGGCAGCCCTGCGTCGCCTTCGCGTTCTTCCAGAGCGTCTCGGTGGGGATCCGCTTCGTCGTCGACGTGGACGTGATCTGTGGTTTCTCGACTGGCTCGAGGCCGAGCGAGTCGAGGTAGCGCTGGCCGCACAGGCCCAGCTCGCCCGGAAAGCTCGTCGGGAACTCGCTGGGCCCCGCGTTCGCGGGGATGGTGATCGCGTCGCACGGATCGAGGGCGCACGATGCGACGTACTTCAGCAGCTCGTCGGCTTCCTTCCTTGCGAGGAGTGGGTCGCCGACCGTGAAGGTCACCGACGAGAGCGCGGAGAGCTTCAGGTGCGACAGGAGTGGCCAGTTCGAGCTTAGCGTCGCGGCCGACAGACTGTTCTGTGGCAGGTCGTTGGTCGCCATCTTGGAGCGCGGCGCGACCGGCTCGTTCAGATCACAGGGCTCGGGCGCCACGAGCGACGTCGCGGGACACATCTGGTCCGGAGCGACCGGCACATCCACGCCCGAGCAGGCCGCGAGGGCGATCGAGCACGTCAGGCCACAGACCGACATGAGCACACGAGACATCGGCTTGAGATTCACGGTGGTCCCCTTTCTTCGAGCGAGCGGTTCAGCTCCTGCGAACAGGACCTACGCAATGGTCGTGCCCGCGGCGAGACGTGCCAGGCGGCGTTGCGAGCTTCTTGGCGACCGCGGGCGGTGTTGTGGTGTTGCGATCACAACGCCCGCGGTTGCGATCGGCGGTCAACGGACCATTTTCTTCAGCTCGGCCAGGACCGGAGGCTTGACGTCGGCCGCCGACCACGCCTTGATCACCTGCGACGCCAGCTCGGCCGCCTCGGCGTGTGCGCCGCGATCCCTGGCCGCCTGCGCGGCGCGGACCGTCACCATGCTCGCGCCGTTGTAGGCGGTTCCACCCTTCGCGACGATGTCGGCGACGATGTCGTGCTCGCCGATCGCGGCGAACGCGCGGACCATGGCCTCGGCGAGAGCGCCGTAGCCGCCGTCCTTGATCAGCGGGCGCCACGCTTCGGCGGCGCCAGGCAGATCGCCAGCTGCGTAGCGGCGAGCGCCTTCGGTGTAGGCCGTCGTTGAGTCGAGCACCGCTCCGGCGAGGTGTGGCAGCAGCGCGGCGCTCCGGTCGAAGCAGCGTGGCGCGAGCTCGGGCGACGCGTAGACGCACAGCGTCGGCAGGGCCTGTGGCGTGCCGTCGTAGACGGCGTCGATGGGCGCAGGATCGGGGAGGACGAGCTCGGTCACCGCAGCGTCCGCGATCTCGCGTTCGCGTCCGAGGATGATTGAGATCGAGAGGGCCCGCAGCGCCAGGTCGAGGCGTTGCGTACGCATCCAGCCCGCGTCGTCGGGCTGGATGCGCATCGCGGCGCGCGCGATCGTCAACGCCTTGTCGAAGCTGGCCGTGCTCGCTGCGATCCGCGCCAGGGCGGACTGCGATGCCAGTGCGTGGGTGGGGAGTGGGCTGTTTGCGAGGCGCAGTGCGATGGTGCGAGCGGCCTCGCGTTGGTTGTTCCCGATCAAGTGATCGATGTATGCGTCGGCCATGGTGGTATTGAGCGGCGAGAGCTCATAGGCCCGTCGCGCGTAGGTGAGCGCGCGGTCGCCGTCGAGATCGTAGGCGCCTTGTGCCCAGCCATACGCGTGCCACGGCTCCCACGCTTGCAGCGCGCGCGTCATTGCCCCGCTCGGTGCGATGGCGACGAACTGATCCCAGGGCGCGCACCACTCGCCGGTCGGGTTCTTGAGCTCATGCTGGATCGCTCGCTGCGCCAAGTGCGCGGCGCGATCGTCCCCGGTCTTCTGGAGCAGGCAAGACAACGTCGCCGCGATCGATGATCGGCCCCAGCGCGACGGCTCAAACTGGCCGAGGTCCTCGAGGCGCGCGATCGCGACGGGATCGTCGATGCGCAGCGCCATGTGTTCGATCCGCGCGCGGGTGACCTCCGCCCCGGGCGTCGCGGGCGTGCCTTCGAGCGCGACCTCCACGTCCGCCAGGCCGAGGGTGTACGCGCATTCGTGGCGAGCGAACTGCGCGCGGTCTTCTCGGCCCGGGTGTGCGCGCGAGACGCGATCGCACTCGGCGCGGACTTGACCGGCGTTGTTCTTGAGCGCGAAGTTGAGGTCGAGGTAGTCGAGCATCGTCGCGACGCGCCAGGCCTGGCTGTAGTCGGCGACGAAGGGATCGACGATGAGCGCCGTCGGGATCGCATCGGAGTCGCGCAGCGGCTGCATGGCGATGCGCACGGCGTGCTCGAGGGCGTCGGCGTCGCCGGTCCCGCGTGCCAGCTCGCTGCGGTCGGTGCGGCGCAGGACCAGCTCGACGCGGAAGCGGGCGCCCAGGCGGGTGACCTTGCCGTCGAGGTAGGCGTCGCCGCGGTCGCGCGCCGCGGCCTCGGTCGTCGCGCGGGCGGCGGGCGCGCCGTAGGGATCGATCGGGAAGTCGTCGGTGATCTGCGCGGGCAGATCGAGCAGCTCGGCGGGGAGCAGCGTGCGTGACGGCAAGCCGCCGAGGAGGACGCGGGCGCGCTCGCAGGCGAGCGATGCGGCGGCGGCGCCGAGCCAGCCGGACTCGGCGACGTCGTCGACGGCGAGGATCGGGCAGGCGAGGATCGCGCCCGGGCGCGCGAGCGGGGAGGGGGCGGCGGCGGCGCGCGGCCAGGCGAGGAACGTCGCGATCGCGGCGCCGCCGAGCGCGAGCAGGGACGCGGTGGGCGCGAGCCAGCGGCGGCGACGCACGACCGCGGGCGAGGAGGCGATGGCGACCGCGGGGGCGTCGCTGGAGATCGCGGCCGCGGCGGCGGGGCGCGCGAGGACGGTCGACTCGAGGTCGGCGGCGGCGGGCGGCGCGGTGACGGTGGGCGACGTGGGCGCGACCGCATCGGAGAGATCGTCGAGCGTGGCGGCGGCGTCGAGGGCGGCGGACGGCGCGGGCTCGTCGGGCAGCCACGCGGGGATCTCGACCGCGAGGGCGGCGGCGAGGGCGCGCACGGCGGCGATGGCGGAGCCGAAGCGGCGGTCGGGGCGACGCGCGGTCGCGCGCTCGAACCAGGCGTCGAACGCCGGGGTCAGCGTCGCGCCGCAATCGCGGGCGCGCGTCGAGGCCGCGACGCGCGGGCCGTCCTTCATCTTCACGGCGAGCGCGATCGGCTCCTCGCCGTCGCCCTTCTCCCAGTACGGAGCGCCGACCAACAGCGTGAACGCGATCAGGCCGAGCGCGTACCGATCGGTCGCGGGCGCGATCGCGCCGCCGCTGATCTGCTCGGGCGCCATGTAGACGGGCGTGCCCGCGATGCCGGTCGAGCGGCCGCCCGTGTCGGTCAGCTCCTTGGCGATGCCGAGATCGAGGACCTTGATGCGCGGCAGGTCGCCGCGGCGCTCCTGCAGGAACAGGTTCGACGGCTTGAGATCACGGTGGACGACGCGCTCGGCGTGCATCCGGGTCAGCGCGAGCGCGACCTGGCCGAGGTGATCGACGACCTCGGCGGCGGGGCGCGGCCCGAGGCGGGCGAGGCGCTGCTCGAGATCTTCGCCGTCGAGCAGCTCCATCACCAGGAACGGCGCGCCGCTGTCGGGATCGACGCCGGCGTCGTGGACCTCGACGAGGTACGGGCTGTCGATGCGGGCGCCGACCCGGGCCTCGCGCTCGAACCGGGCGCGGGCGTCGGCGCTGTCGAGGCGGTGGCCGTGCATGAGCTTCACCGCGACCCGGCGATCGGTGCGCAGATCGATCGCGGCATGGACCTCGCCCATGCCGCCGCGGCCGAGCAGCCGTTCGCGGCGATAGCGACCGGCGACGATCACTCGGGCGCGCGTCCCCGATGCGCGGCGGGATCGATCCCGAGCCGCTTGAGCCAGCGCCAGATCTGCATGGGGGCCTTGCCCATCGCGCGGGCGACCGCGGCGGTGTTGCCGCGGTGCTCGATCAGCAGCGCGTCGAGGCGAGCACGGAGCGCGCCATCGTCGTCGTCGTCGATCGGCTCGGCGTCGCGCGTCGTCGCGGACGCGCTCGGCGGCGCGGCGCGGCCGAGGGTGCGCGGCAGGTGCGGCAGCTCGATCGCGGCGCCAGGCGCGCACTGCACCAGAGCGTGGGCGATCGCGTGGTCGAGCTCGCGGATGTTGCTGGGCCAGTCGTGACCGACCAGCGCCCGCAGCGCGTCGGTGGCGATCGTGAGCTCCGCGGCGGCGGCGCGGGCGCGCAGGAGATCGGCGACGAGGATCCCGAGATCTTCGCGGCGGTCGCGCAGCGGCGCCAGCACCAGGCGATAGCCGGCCAGGCGCGCCAGCAGATCGTCGCGGAACTCGCCGCGGCGCACCATCGCGTCGAGCGGACGGTTGGTCGCGGCGACGACGCGCAGATCGACGGCGACCGCGCGGGTCGCGCCGATCGGCAGGACCTCGCGCTCTTGCAGGACCCGCAGGAGCGTCGCCTGATCGCGCAGCGGCAGATCGCCGATCTCGTCGAGGAACAGGGTGCCGCGATCGGCCGACCGGACCAGGCCGAGGTGATCGAGCGCGCCCGTGAACGCGCCGCGCTTCCAGCCGAATAGCTCGGCCTCGACGCGCTCGCGCGCCAGCGCCCCGCAGTTCACCGCGACGAAGTCACCGCCGCGCGCCGACCGCGCGTGGATGAGCCGCGCGGTCACCTCCTTGCCGGTCCCGGTCTCGCCCTCGACGAGGACGGTGATCGGCGACGCCGCGATCCGCGGCAGCTGATCGAGCTCGGCCTGGACCGACGGCAGCAGCGACGCCAGCCCGACGGCGACGCTCGGCGGCTGGTACCAGCCCTGGCCGTCGTGGGCGATCCGATCGCGATAGCGGAACACCGCCTGACCGACGTCGACCAGATCGCCGTCGGCGAGCGCGGCGACCTCGACCCGCGCGCCGTTGACGAACGTGCCGTTCTTCGAGCCGAGATCCGCGACCGCCCAGCCGCCGCCGACCCGCGTGACGCGCGCGTGCTGGCTCGAGATCTGGCGGTCGGGCAGCGCCAGGTCACACGCCGCGCCGCGGATCGTGTGATCGCGCGCGGCGCCGCGACGGAGTCGCACCTCGTCGAGCCCGCGCAGCGACAGGCGCGCTGACGCCGCGAGTGGCTGATTGCCACTGGCGATCAGGAACAGGCATGCGTCGACGTCGGTCGTCGCGTCTCGGCGGGGCCCCGCCGCCGAGATCGTCCCATCCGTCTGCGATCCTCCGCTCGCCACCGTCCCCAGAATAGATGAATTCCCTGAGAAAGGTCAACGCGCCGCTCGGGGGCGGGCGTCGGACCGGCGCGCTAGCTTCCGCGCATGAGCGACATCGCACCCGCGCCGCGCGCGTCCTGGGACGAGTACTTCATGAGCATCGCCCAGGTGGTGGCGACGCGATCGACCTGCCCGCGCAAGTTCGTCGGCGCGGTGATCGTGAAGAACCGGACGATCCTGTCGACCGGCTACAACGGCTCGATCCGCGGCATGCCGCACTGCTCGGACGTCGGCCACATGATGGAGGACAACCACTGCGTCGCGACCATCCACGCCGAGGCCAACGCGATCATCCAGGCCGCGAAGAACGGCGTCGTGATCGACGGCGGCACGGTGTACGTGACCGCGTCGCCGTGCTGGAACTGCTTCAAGCAGATCGCCAACGCCGGCATCGGCCGCATCTGCTACGGCGAGTTCTATCGCGATCAGCGCAGCTTCGAGGTCGCGACCCAGATCGGCCTCGAGCTCGCCCACATCCCGCTCCCGGGAGTCACCTTGCCCGCGGCCGCGATCCCCGCCGCGGGGGCGTGATCTGACCTTCTTTACTTGATCCGTCGGCAGGCGTCGCCTAGCCTGACCCTCCACTCTGGCATGAGGTCCATGTGAACCTACGTCGCGTTCTCCTGCTCGGCGCTGTCGCGCTGGGGCTCCTCGCGTCGGGTGTGGTGGAGCCGGGGTTCGGCGGCGTCTCGACGGCGGAAGCCAAGGCCAAGCCGACCGCGAAGGCGAAGGCGAAGGCGAAGGCCAAGCGCGTCGCCGCCAGCTCGAAGCGCGGCAAGAAGACGGCGAAGGTGAAGCTCTGCAACGACGTGCGGGTGGGCAAGGGCAAGGCGGCGCGGACCAAGCGGAAGTGCTCCTTCGTGAGGGAGTTCCAGGGCCACGGCGTGCAGCTGGCGACCCTCGAGACCGAGGAGCTGACCCAGCCGAGCGGGAACCTCTGGCTGCGCTCCAACAATCTGCAGGAGGAGCTGAAGGTCCAGCTCTACCTGCCCGACGGCAGCTACGACGAGGCGGCGCTGGCGGCCCTCGACGGCATCTTCCGCTGCAAGCGATCGCACGAGGTGCGGGCGATGGACCCGCGGCTGTTCGATCAGCTGTCGCGCATCCAGGATCACTTCGAGGGCAAGCGCATCGAGGTGGTGTCGGGCTTCCGCTTCGTCGACCGCGAGTCGACGCGCCACTTCCACGCGTCGGCGATCGACATCCGCGTCGAGGGCGTGTCGGTGCGGCAGATGTACGCGTACGCGCAGTCGCTCGACCGCGGCAACATGGGCATCGGCATCTACCCGCACTCGGGCTTCATCCACGTCGACTACCGCGCCCCGGGCGAGCGCAGCTATCGCTGGACCGACTACAGCGGTCCGGGCTCGAGCGCCCGCGCCCGCAACAAGCACAAGAAGTCGCCGGGCCGCAACGCCCGCGCCAAGCGACCGACGTCTTGATCGAGGGACTGGTCGGCCAGTCCGTCTTTTTCGAGGGGCTGTCGGCC
>JAYTAJ010000748.1:0-3532 GCA_043737575.1 Myxococcales bacterium
CAGCGCATCGTGGCGCGGGCGCGGATCGCCTCCTGGAGATCGGGGATGCCGACCGCGTCGGCGAGGAGCGGCAGCTGCTCGGCCCAGGTCTCGAGGTGAGAGACCGGCAGGCCGCTGGCCTTGGCGCGGCGCGCCAGCGCGACGTCCATCGACGGCGACGGCGACGGCGCGACGCGGTTGGTGAGCAGCGACATCGCGTACCACGGCCGGACCCGCCGCAGCTGATCGGGCTTGATCACGCCGGTCAGCGCGTCGCGCAGATCCCACCAGTCGTCTTGCGGCAAGAGGAAGTCGAGGCCCTTGCCGCGCGGCAGGCTGGCGAGCCTGCGCAGCTGCTCGCGATCGGGCTCGAGATCGCCCAGCTCCGACGTGAAGCGGCGCGACGCCGCGAGCGCGGTCCACGCAGCCGCGGGTACACCGTCGGCGCCGCCGTTGTGCACGGTGCCGTACAGCCAGACTACCGGACCGCCGTCGCGCTGCACCCGCCACAGGAACGGCTGGCCGGGCGGCAATGGCTCGATCGCGCAGGTCGGCCGCGCTGCACAGCTGGTGATCAGGAGCGCGACGGCGAGCGCGAGCGAGGCGCGAGCGAGCATCGCGCCGAGCGTACTCCGATCGATCGCGGTATCGTCGCGGGATGGCGGTCGCGTGTGACGCGTGTCAGCAGCCGGTCAACGAGCAAGCCTCGCAGTGTCCCCACTGCGGTGCTCGCCTCCGTACCGCCGCGCCCGGCGTCGCGCTGTCGCGCGAGGAGGCGCGCGCGCTCCTGGCGATCGACGATCGCAGCAGCGACGGCCTGTTGGCGACGCTGGAGGAGCTGCTGTCGCACTATCGGCGACGCAGCGCCGCGTACGCGGCGCAGAGCGAGCTGGCGTCGGCCGGCCTGATCTCGCTCCTCGTTGGGCCGATGGCGGTCTTCTGTCTGATGGTGATCGGCGTGCCGGGCGTGATCGCCGGCGCGCTGGTCGCCGCGATGGTGATCGGGCTGCTGGCGCGCGCGGCGATCCGGCGTCACGTCGGCGAGAAGCGCAGCCGCGCGCTGTCGCAACTCGATACGCCCGCAGAGCCGCCCGCGCCGCTGCCAGTGGCGGTGGTTCGCACCGCGCCGCCGCCGTCGTCGCCGGGCAAGCTGGCGCCGCTCGCGGGTGCGAGCCCCGAGCCGGCGGTGCGCGCCGACGGCGAGCCGGGCGCCGAGCCGCGCCTGCTGCGCTAACCGGCGCTAACCGATCAGCGCGCGGGTGTCGTCGGGGACGATCTGCGCGAGCTGCCACGCTTGCACCTGCAAGCGCCGCTCGGCGTCGAGCGCGGTCCGGCGCAGCGCGTACACGAACCACAAGAGCGCGCAGATCATCACGACGTGCGTGACGATCAGGAACACGATCGTCGGCAGTCGCGGCAGATCGGTCATGCCTGGCAACAGCGACACCTCGCCATTCGCGAAGCGGTACGACGCCGGCAGCACGTCGGCGAGCTGCAGCACGAACGGCCCGATCACCGCCGCGACCATCGCCGCGGCGACCGCGACGAGCGTGCGTCGGCCCTGGAACGCCGCGAGGTACGCGGTGCCCGACGCGATCGCGGTGATCGGCAGCAGCATGAACGGCCCCATCAGCAGCGTTCCGGACACCAGCGCGACGAGCGACATCGCGAGGTGCGCGAGCGGCAGCCGCAGCGCGCGAGGCGGCCGCCGCGCATAGTAGTAGGTGACGCCGATGAGGCCGACGATCGCCGCGGCCATCGCGCCGAGCGCCCACGGCCGCCGCACCCCCATCCACAGCACCAGCGGCAGGTACAGCGCGAAGGTCGTGAGCGCGACGATGCCGGTGCGCGCGGCGGCGCGGAAGCTGCGGATCGCCTCGGGCGCGTGGATCGCGTCGATCGCCGCGTCGGCGCCGCGCGGCGGCGTAGTCAGCAGCGTGACCAGCGTGGCCCGGGCCGGGGCGTGCTCGGGATCGAGGCCGAGCGCGGTGGTGACGTCGCGCAGCGCCGCGGCCCGCGCCGCGGTGTCGTCGGTCAGCTCGCGCGCGTCCGCCAAGGTCGTCGCCGCGGCGGCGGCGCGGCTGTCGGCGAGGCGGCGCCGCTCGGCGAGATCGCGATCGCCGTCGAGGTACGCCTCGATCGCCCGCGCGAACGCCGCCGCCGACGCCAGCCGCTCGTCGGGCTCGCGGCGGGTCGCGCGGTGGCACAGCGCATCGAGCTCGGGCGGGATGTCGGCGGCGCGCGCGGCCGGCCGAGCGCCGTCGAGGCTCATCGTCGAGCCGAGCACCTCGCCGAGCAGGCCGCCGCGGTGCAGGCGCTCGAGCGTGAGCGCCTCGTACAGGATCGCGCCGAGCGCGTAGACGTCGGCGCGCTCGTCGAGCACCGCGCTGCCGTGCTCGATCAGCTCGGGCGCGGCGAACCCGGGCGTGCCGAGCATCAGGCCGGTCGCGGTGTCGGGCCGCACCGACGAGTCGACCAGCGGCGCCTTGGCCGCGGCGAGCCACGACGACAAGCTCGACGACGACGACGACGACGGCGCCACCGCAGCCTCGTCGCGGACGTCGGCCAGGCCCCAGTCGAGGACGTAGACCTCGCCGAACTCGCCGAGCATGATGTTCGACGGCTTGAGATCGCGGTGCAGCACGCCGCGCTGGTGCGCGTACTCGACCGTCAACGCCACCTGCGCCAGCACCGCCAGCAGCCGCCGTCGCGAGTAGCGCACCACCGCCTCGTCGTCGCCCGCCGACAGCCGCTCGAAGACGCGACCCAGGCTCTCGCCGCGGATCCGCTTCATCGTGAAGTACAGCGATCCGCTGGCGTCGACGCCGACGTCGTAGACCGGCACGATCGACGGATGCTCGAGCTGGGCCTGGATGCGGGCCTCGCGCGCGAACCGCCGCAGCGCCACGGCGCCGAGCTGATCGGCCCGCACCGTCTTCACGGCGACGGTGCGGCCGGTCGCCCGATCGTGGGCGGCCCGGACCTCGCCCATGCCGCCCGCGCCGATCAGCCCGCCGTCGGTGTACCGGGCCCGCTCGGCCGCGGCGCGGAACATCGCGGCGCCGTCGCTGTCATCGGCGCCCGTCGACACCGCGACCGGGACCCGCTCGATCGCCCCGGGCCGCGCCGCGATCGTCGGCAGCTCGTGCTGCACCTGCGTGGGCTCGGACCCGGACATCGGGCCTGAGAGTATCCCTGATGTCGCCGCTCAGGGGGGATTGGCGACCGTCACCACCACGCGGCCGATCGCGTTGGCGCCCGCGGCGTCGATCGCCTTGGCGTACCGGACCCGCGGCCCGTTGCCCGCGCCGCGGATCGCGCGGCCGAGGATCTTCTCCAGTACGGCGCCGCCGCGTCGAGCACTGCGCCGAGATACGGCGCGTAGCTCGCGTGCTGCAACTCGAGGTCGAGGTGGTGCGCCGGCCCTCGGCGGCGGGCGGTGGACGCGCGGTGATCGATCGATGGAGTCGCGTTCTTGAAACCGACGGCGCCGATGGACGACCATGCGGCATGGCAACGATCGACGCCGACGAGGTCGTGATCGGCCAGGGCA
>JAYTAJ010000749.1:0-3531 GCA_043737575.1 Myxococcales bacterium
GCGCTCGCCGAGCGGCCGATCCGCATCTCCGGCCTCGGCGGCGGCGCCGACAACGGCCGCACCGCCAAGGCGATCGCGCAGCTCGGCGCCCGGGTCGAGCGCGACGGCGCCGACGTGATCGTGCGCGGCCGCGGCTGGCGCGATCTCGACGAGCCCGAGGCGCCGATCGACTGCGGCAACTCGGGCACGACGATCCGCCTGCTGACCGGGCTGCTCGCGGGCCAGCGCTTCGGCAGCCAGCTCCACGGCGACGAGTCGCTGTCGCGGCGGCCGATGGCCCGCGTGATCGATCCGCTGCGCGCGATGGGCGCGAAGATCCGCGGCGAGCGCGGCGACGTCGACGTCACGCCGCCGCTGACGATCACCGCTGCGGCCGGGCCGCTGCGCGCCCGCGACCACACGCTGGCGATCGCGTCGGCGCAGGTGAAGACCGCGCTGCTCCTCGCCGGGCTCTACGCCGACGGACCGTCGCTGCTGCGCGAGCCGTACCAGAGCCGCGATCACTCCGAGAACCTGCTCGCGGCGATGGGCGCGCCGATCCGCGCCCGCGGCGCCGAGGTGCTGTTCGATCCGACCGGCTGGGACGGCCGGCTCGGGCTCGATCGCATCGTCGTGCCCGGCGATCCCAGCTCGGCGGCGTTCCTGCTCGCGGCGGCGCTGATCGCGGGGGTCGGCGACGGCGGCGTCACGGTCAGCGAGGTCAACCCCAACCCGACCCGGGCCGGCTTCTTCGACGCGGTGGCGGCGATGGGCTGGACCGCGCCGATGCGCGACGCGGTCACCCACTACCGCGGCGAGGGCGCGGTGACGATCGCGGTCGAGGGCGCGGCGCCGAGCCTGCGCGGCACCCGCATCACCGGCGAGCTGACGGTGCGCGCGATCGACGAGATCCCGATCCTGTCGGCGCTCGCGGCCCTGGCCGACGGCGAGACCGTCATCGACGACGCCGGCGAGCTGCGGGTCAAGGAGTCCGATCGGATCGCGACGACCGTGGCGATGCTGCGCGGCTTCGGCGTCGAGGCCGAGGCCCGTGGCGATGGCCTGGTGATCGTCGGCCGCGGCCGCCGTACCCTCGCCGCCGCCCACGTCGACAGCGCCGGCGATCACCGCATCGCGATGTCGGCGGCGGTGCTGGCGCTGGTCGCCGACGGGCCGACCCGGATCGAGGACGTCGCCAACGTCGCGACGTCGTACCCCGGCTTCGTCGACGCCCTGCGCGGGCTCGGCGCCGAGCTGCGCGTCGAGCCGTGAGGCTGGCGCTGGCCCACGGCTGCGCGGTCGCGGTCGCGATCGATCCCGCCGCCGAGATCGACAACCCGGCCGACGAGCGCGCGCTGGCCGCGACCCGCAGCGCGATCCGCAGCGCCGAGTTCCTGGCCGGTCGCCGCGCGCTGCGGGCCGCGCTCGCCGACGCCGGGCTGACCGTGCCGACCGCGCCGATCGACGCCGACGATCGCGGCGCGCCGTGCCTGCCCGCGGGCGCGGTCGGATCGATCAGCCACAAGCGCGATCGCGCGATCGCGATCGCCGCGGCCGCGACCGGTCAGGCGATCGGCATCGATCTCGAGCGCCGCGGTCCGCGCCGCATCGATCTGTCGCGCCGCGTCCTCACGCCCGACGAGCTCGAGGCGCTGGCGCCGCTCGATCCCGGCGATCGCGGCAGCGCGGTCGTGCGCGCCTTCGCGATCAAGGAGGCGATCTACAAGGCGATCGATCCGTTCCTGCGCCGCCACGTCGGATTCCAGGAGGTCGCGGTGTGGCCCGCGCCCGACGGCACCGTCGTCGTCGAGCCGCGCGCCGGGTGGGGCCTGGTGGTCGAGGCGACCTGGCTGGCGACCGACGATCACTGGATCGCGACCGCCTCAGCCCGCCGCGGTCAGTGACGCTTGGCCTTGAGGATCCGCTCGAGGGCGAGGCCGGCAGCGCGGCCGCCGACGGTGACGTGCTCGTCGAACGAGTGGCGGTAGCGGCCGTCGGCGTAGACGACGCCGACCACGCGCTCGCGCACGGCGACCGGGACCGCGAGCATGTCGTCGGTGATCGAGCCGAACATCGCCTTCACCAGGCCGCGGCTGGCGGCGTCGGCGATGGGGCCGCGGTAGGGCAGGCGGGTGCCGATGACGTCCTGGAACGTCGACGGTGTCGCCAGATCGAGCTTGGGCAGCGGGTCGCCCGCGGCGAGCAGCGGTGACTGCATGAACGCCGTCACCTCGCTGGCCTTGACCGCGAGGAACGCGGCGCGGTGGTGCGACGCGGCGACGAAGTCGACCAGCATCGCGATCACGTGATCGCGCGACTGCGCGTGATCGAGGCCGCGCAGCAGATCGACCAGCTGGAGCGACGCCTCCTCGAGCTGCTTCGCCATCACCGCGGGGTCGGGGAGGATGTGCTTGCGTGATGGCGACGCGGCGACCGGCGGCGGCGGCGCGGCGTGCGCGACGGTGGCGTCGGCGTGAGGCGTGGTGGTGACGACGCCGCCGTGCAACGACGCGAGGATCGGCGCCGAGTCGGCGGCGTCGCCCATCGACAGCGGGATCTGGCCCGACGGTGCGTCCTCGATCGCCTGCATCGCGCCGAGGAACGGCGGCGGGATCGTCGTCCCGGGCGGGCCGTACGCGAAGCCGTCGGTGGTCTCGCCCCAGCCGTCGTCGACGTTGGGCGGGCCGTCGACGACGCGGCGGGTGTTCTCGTCGTCGGTGACCTCGCTCGGCACGCCCTCGTCGGTGGGCGGGCGCCGCAGCGGGATCGGCAGCGGCTGGGCCAGCGACAGCGGGACCTGCACGGTCGGCTGCTCGGTGTTCCACGCGGCGTCGGTAGCGGCGGCGGCGGTCGTCGCGATCGGCGGCGGCATGGTCGGCGGCCGCGGCGTCTGCGGCGGCGGATCGGCCGACGTCGGGATCGGGCCGATGATGCCGATGCCGAGCACGGTGCGCTTGTCGCGCCGCGGGATGACGCCCTTCTTGCGATCGAGCAACAACACCGGGCCCGACGGCTCGTCGGTGATGTGGGCGGCGACCGGGGCCTGCTCGGGTGGCGGCTCGCCGCGGCGGAAATGCTCGAGCAAGATCGGCTGCGACTCGGTGTCGAGCATGTCGTGGATGATCGCGACGTCGTCGCGATCGGCGAGCGGCGTCGCCTCGGACGGCTCGCCGTCGACCACCAGCAGCACCGGCGGCGCGTCGTCGCGTTTGCGATCGAGATCGATCACGTCGTCGTCGTCGTCGCCTGACGTGTCGCCGAGGTTGATCTCGATCGTCACCGACGGGGCGTCGACGCGGCCGTCGCGGACCTGGCCCTCCATCTCGCCCGCGCGGGCGGCGAGCTCGGGCGGATCGGGCGCGGCTGGTTTCATGCGCTGGGGCCGGGTGGCCTCGGCGCTGACGACGATCGTGGCGACGCCGCCGCCGAACGGATCGGGGCGATCGTCGTGGGGCGACTCGAAGGCGCCGGCGCGCGAGGTCTCGGCGCGGCGCGGCGGTGACGGGGGCGGGGGAGCGATCGGGGGCTCGGGCGCGAAGGCGCCGCCGTCGG
>JAYTAJ010000750.1:0-8040 GCA_043737575.1 Myxococcales bacterium
GCTTCGTCGGAGTCGCCGCGCTTGCCGCCGCCCTTGGCGGGCTTGGCCTGCTTGCCGCCGAGCTTGCCGCGCATGAGGTCGCCGAGGGTGGCGCCACCCGCGTTCGCGCCCGCGTAGCCCTGGGCCTCGGCCATCGCCGTGGACCGGTTGGCACCCTTGATCGACAGCGCGATCTTCCGCTCGGCCGCGTCGGTGGCAAGGATCTGGACCTTGACCTCCTGGCCGGGCTGCAGCGCCGTACGCGGGTCCTCGACGTGCTCCTCGGAGATCTCCGACACGTGGACGAGACCCTCGACGCCGCGCTCCAGCTCCACGAAGGCGCCGAAGTCGAGGACCTTGAGGACCTTGCCGTCGACGACCTTGCCGACCGGGAACTCGTACGGGATGCGATCCCACGGATCGGCGACGAGCTGCTTGATGCCGAGCGAGATCTTGGGCTTCTCGCCGTCCGAGGTGTCGATGTTGAGGAGCACGGCCTCGACGTCGTCACCCTTCTGGAACAGCTCCGACGGGTGCTTCACCCGCTGGGTCCACGACATGTCGCTGATGTGGACCAGGCCGTCGATGCCTTCCTCGATCTCGACGAAGATACCGAAGTCCGCGATGTTGCGGACCTTGCCCTTGACGACGGTGCCGGGCGGGTACTTCTCGGTGAGCTGCTCGTACGGGTTCGGCTCGAGCTGCTTCATGCCGAGGCTGATGCGGTTCTGCTTGACGTCGACGTCGAGCACGACCGCCTCGACCATGTCACCCACCGCGACCATCTTGGACGGGTGCTTGACGCGGCGGGTCCACGACATCTCGCTGATGTGGACCAGGCCCTCGATGCCCTCTTCGAGCTCGATGAACGCGCCGTAGTCCTTGAGCGAGACGACCTTGCCGCGGACGACCGTGCCGGGCACGAACTTCTCGGCGGCGCGGCTCCACGGATCCTCGGTGATCTGCTTCAGGCCGAGGCTGACACGCTCGGTCTCGGCGTTGAACTTCAACACCTTCACCCGGACGTGATCGCCGACCTGGAACAGCTCGGACGGGTGGTTGACCCGACCCCAGCTCATGTCGGTGATGTGCAAGAGGCCGTCGATGCCGCCGAGGTCGATGAAGGCGCCGTACTCGGTGAGGTTCTTGACGATACCCTCCACGATCTGGCCTTCCTTCAGGCGCTCGAGGGTGGACTCCTTCAACGCGGCGCGCTCCTTCTCGAGGAGGACGCGGCGCGACAACACGATGTTGCCGCGCTTCTTGTTGAACTTGATGACCTTGAACTTGAAGGCCTGACCGAGGAACGCGTCGAGGTTCCGCACCGGGCGGAGGTCGACCTGCGAGCCGGGGAGGAACGCCTTCACGCCGCCGCGGATGGTGACCGAGAGGCCGCCCTTCACGCGCGTGGTGATGGTGCCCTCGATCAGCTCGTCGCGCTCGCACGCGGCGCTGATCTCGTCCCAGACCTTGAAGCGGTCGGCCTTCTCTTTCGAGAGGACGCACATGCCGGCGTCGTTCTCGCGCGACTCGAGGAGGACATCCACCTGGTCGCCGACGTGGACCGCGATGGTCCCGTCCGCGCCGCGGAATTCCTCGAGCGCGACCTGACCTTCGGACTTGTAGCCGATGTCGACGATCGCGAAGTCCTTGCCGACCGAGATCACCGTGCCACGGAGGATCTCGCCCTCCTTGGCGTTCTCTTGCGCAATGCTCTCGGCGAACAGCGCGGCGAAGTCGTCATCCATTTGCGTGGCAGCGTCAACCATGATGAAAAGTGGCTCCCGGGACGAATTTACGCAGGGCTACCCCGGCGCAGGGCGGAAGAGGTACTAGTCGACGCCGCCGATGTCAATGGAGGATGCGATGGTGGATTGTCAGCTTGTGCCGACAATCGCGGTTCCGGAGCTTCAGCCGCCGCGGCGGCGGACTTCGGCGGCCATCTCGTCGATGACCTCGTCGAGGCCGAGGTCCGACGAGTCGACGATCACGGCGTCGTCGGCGGCGCGCATCGGCGCGACGTCGCGGCTGGCGTCGCGGTCGTCGCGCTCGCGGATCTCGCGCAACGTCTCGGCGAACGTGACGGTCGAGCCGGCGCTGTCGAGCTCGAGCTGGCGGCGGCGGGCGCGCTCCTCGTCGGTCGCGGTCAGGAAGAACTTGGCGCCAGCGTCGGGGAAGACCACGGTGCCGGTGTCGCGGCCCTCGACCACGACGCCGCCGGCGCCGCCGAGGCGACGCTGCAGCTCGAGGAGCGCGGCTCGCACCGCGCCGTGACGCGACACCTTCGACGCGGCCTGCGACGCGGCCGGGGTGCGGATCGCGGCGGTGACGTCGTCGCCGTCGAGGCTGACCCGGTTGACGTCGCCTTCGAACGCGAAGTCGATCGCCAGCGCCGCCGCGATCGGCGCGAGCCCGTGCTCGTCCTCCAGATCGACGCCGCGCTCGAGGGCGCGGATCGCGACCGCGCGATAGATCGCGCCGGTGTCGAGGAGCCGGTAACCGAGGAGCCGCGCCAGGCGGCGCGCGACGGTCGACTTGCCCGCGCCCGCCGGGCCGTCGATCGTGACCACGAGAGGAGTCGCCATCGCGGCGCACACTAACGCAAATCCCACTCGAGTTGAGTTGGCCCGGATCGATCAGCGGCGGATCCGCCGAGACCGCTCGATCACGCACCAGCCGAGCGAGGCGCCGACGAACAGATCGTCGGGATCGTTGAAGCGCAGATCGTAGCTGGTCGACGCGACCAGGCACGGGCCGTTGCCGCGCGATGGCCCGACGCCGACGGCGAAGGTGGTGCCGCCGAGACCGGCGCCGTCGTCGGTGCCGACCCGATCCCACTCGAGCAGGTTGACGCCGAGGTAGAGGAAGGCGCCGAGCGGACCGAGCTCGCCGACGGCGTAGCGACCGAGGCCGTAGCCCAGCTCCATCGTGTCGCCCGCGCTGCGCAGCCCGAGGTGGACCTCGACGCCGTGGTCCTCGCCGCGCGCGCCGGTGCCGGCGACCACCCGCAGCGCGACGCCGTCGGCGTCGGCGCCGTCGTCGGTGACCGGATGCACGACGCCCGCGCTCAGCTCGAACAGCTCCGAGCGCGTCATCGTCGGGAGGGTGCAGCCGACGGCGACGCCGAGCGGCAGCAGCGCGAGCATGCGTTGCAGCATGCGCGGGTCTGGAGCAAGGCCGAGGCCACGACGGTGCGAAGCCGGCGACGCAGCCGCGCCGCGCCAACCCCGCGGCGCCGCGGCCCGCTGCGCAACGATCGCCGCGCCTGCACAGCCGCGGTGGCGTCGCCGCCGCGCCACGCGCCACGACGGCAGCGTCGCGACCACGGCGTCCGGCGCGGGGCGACGCAGATCGCGATCCGTGATCGCTGCAAGTCACCGCCGCGCGCGCTACCGTCACGCGCATGGCCGCCGATGCGATCCCCGAGCGCCGCTGGCGGCGCTTCGCCGACGCGGTGGCGCTGGCGCTCGGGATCAACATGTGGCTGTCGCTGGTCGTGATCCCGGCGGTGCAGGTCGGTGCGCTGGCGTCGGTGACCAAGCTGTCGCTCACCGTGATCCCGCTGCTCGCGCTCGGGCTCGGCATCGCGCTGCGCTCGGAGCTGCTGTTGCTGGGCGCGTTCCCGTCGACGTTGCTGGTGCCGATCTCGCTGACCCCCGCGATCGCGTCGTCGCACGTGTTCGGGCCGATCCGGTTCTTGATCGTCGCGGTCGGCGTCGTCGCGTACCTGCTCGCGGGCTCGTTCTTCATGGCGTTCCACGAGCCGGCGACGCCGATCAGCTCACGGCCGCTGGCGTCGGCGGCCGGGCCGCGGGCCGAGCGGTGGCGCCGCCGCGAGCGCACCTACTGGGGCCTCACCGTGCTGTCGGTGGTGTGTCCGATCCTCGGGCTGTACTGGGTCAACTTCGATCCGGCGATCCGCGGCTTCCTCAACCAGATGTACGCCGGCCGGGTCGCGGCGATGCAGACCCTGCTGAACGTCACCGTCCTCGCGCTGTGGCTGATCTTGTTTCTCCACGTCTTCCTCGGCGCGCTCAAGCCGCACCGGACCGGCGATCGCGATCTGGTCACCGACCTGGCGATGACGCGCAACCAGGCGCGCACCGGTCGGCCGCGCCTGCGCTTCCACCTCGGCGTCGCCGCCGCCCTCGCGCTGATGGCGGCGCTGATCTACATGCGGCGCGGTTGAGTCTGGTAGTCTGGGCCCCACGTGCGGCGTTACTTCTTCGAGGTGCTGGCACTCGCCCTGATCGGCGGCAGCATGTTCTTCTTCAAGGAGTCGATCGACTACCTGTCGCGTCGCGACTACATCGCCGCGCTGGTGGTGATGCTGATCGGCTTCTCGGTCATCACGGTCGGAAAAGAGATGGCGCGCCTGGCCTTGGTCCAGCGCGACTGACCGCGATGCGACGCGCGCGCTTGATTCCGGCGGTGCTGCTCGCCGCGTGCGGTGGCGGCTCGACGTCGGCGCCGCCGGCGCGCACCGGGCCGGTCGATCCGACCGCGACCGCGGCTGGGCCCGACGACGTGATCGTCGCCCGCGTCGACGGCCGCCCGGTCTGGGGCTCGTGCGTCGCGGCCCAGGCGGCGGCGCACCGCCTCGATCGCCAGGCCGCGCTCGACCAGTGCATCGCGCTCGAGCTGCTCGCGGGCGCCGCGGTCGCGCGCGGCCTGGCCGCCGATCCCGACGTCGCCGAGGCGCGGCGCGAGGCGGCGGCGGCGCGGCTGGTCGATCGCGAGTTCCGCGCGCGCTACCAGCGCTGGGACGATCTGCCGGCGTCGATCACCGAGCCGGTCCTGGCGCGCAACGCCGATCGCATGGTCCGCCCCGAGTCGCGGGCGTCGTTCCTGGTCCGCATCGAGGTCCCGCAGGACGCGGCGGGCGGACCGATCGATCTCGCGGCCGGCGAGGCGATCGCCGCCGCCTACGCCGCGGTCGGCGCGCGCGACGATCTGTTCGGGCCCGACGTGCAGGCGGCCGTCGAGACCGCGGCGGCCGAGCGGCCGCGGTTGCAGGACGCCCTCGCCGCCCCGGGCACCAAGACCAAGATCGTCGGGGTCCGTCCCGATCCGACCGCGGCCGACGCCGGGCTGCGCGAGTACTACCGCAAGGCGCTGTTCGCGATCCCCACGATCGGCCAGCTCGCGCCGCCGCAGCGCAGCCCGTGGGGCTGGGATCTGATCCTGTGGACCGACGTGCGCAAGCCGCCGCCGCTGACCCGCGACACCCTCGCGGCCCAGCTGTTCGAGCCGCTGCGCCAGCAGTACTTCCTCACCTGGATCGCCGGGCTCGAGCAGCAGCACACGATCACGCGCTACGAGGCGGCGCGGTGACGCCGTTCACCCGCATCCTGGCGCGCGCGGTCGAGACCACGCCGGGCGCGATCGGCGGCGCCTTCGCGGCGCCCGACGGCGAGATGGTCGACTACGTCGCGTCCGGCGATCCGACCGATCTGGCGATCCTCACCGCCCACTACGGCGTCATCCTCGCCAGCGTCGAGGCGCTGCTCAACACCCAGCACTTTGGCGGCGCCCAGTACTTCGTCATCGAGAACCACCGCCTCGACATCGTGATCCACACCGTCGACGACGGCTACTACGCGATGCTCGCGGTGCCGCCACCGGCGCCGCTCGGCTGCGCGATCGGCGCCTTGCGCCAGGCCGCGCTCGAGCTGCGCAAGGAGATGCGGTGATGCGCGCGCTGTGGATCGCCGTGGCGATCGCCCTCGCGGCGCCGTCGATCGCGCGGGCCCAGGATCGCCCCGCCACCGACACCACGCCGCTGCCCGACTACGATCCGGCCAGCAAGGCGTGGAACGGCATGGCGACGTTCGCGCGGGTCGCGTCGGGGCTGGGCTACGAGGTGGTGCCGGTCGGCGCCCTCGAGTGGGGCGAGCTCGACGAGCGCGACGTGCTGGTGCTGGTGTACCCGCTGCAGCGGGTCGATCCGGCGCGGCTCAACGCGTTCATCCAGGCCGGCGGCCACGCGGTGGTCGCCGACGATTTCGGCGACACCTCGGCGGCGCTGTCGCGGCTGGGGTTGTTGCGCGCCGAGGTCACCACCGCCGAGGCGTCGCGCTACTACCGGTCGCGGCTGTACGCGCCGATCGCGGTGCCGCTGACGTCGGGCCATCCGATCGTGCGCGGCGTCGCCGAGGTCGTCACCAACCATCCCGCGATCCTCACCGAGGTCGCGGGCGCGACGGCGCTGGTCGGCTTCGAGGGCGGCCATGGCGCGGTCGTCGTCGCCGGCGAGGCCGGCACCGGCCGCTTCGTCGTGGTGTCGGACCCGAGCATCCTGATCAACCGGATGATGCAGTTCCCCGGCAACCTCAACCTCGCGGTCAACATCCTGCGCTGGCTCGGCCGCGACGGCCGGGCCCGCCGCTTGATCCTGTTGCGCGGCGACGTACCGATGTACGGCGAGCCGCGGCCGTTCATCGACGACGCGGGGATGACGTCGATGGGCCGCCAGGTCCACGGCATCAACCGCTGGCTCGAGGGCCGCAACGACTGGCTGCTGACGCCGATCGCGATGCAGGTGATCGGCGCGATCGTCGCGATCGCCCTGGCCGCGCTCGCGCTCGCGGCGATGCCGCCGTGGCGGCGCCAGACCATGGACGGCGCGTGGCTCGGCCCGAGCCGCCAGGTCCGCCGCGATCTGGTGGTGCAGGTCGTCGCCGAGCACGACGCCGGCGCGAAGAACTTCCTGGTCCCGGCCGCGGTGCTGCGCGACTCGGTCGGCAGCGCGCTGGCCCGCGCGGTCGGTCACCCCGATCCGCTGCACCAGCTCGCCGAGCGTGAGCTGGTCCGTCGGATCGCCGAGCGCCACGGCGCCGAGGCCGCCGCCGCGGTGGTGCGCATCTATCCCCGGCTGCGCGCGATCCCGAGCCGATCGCAGGCCGCCGCGCCGTGGACCCGCGGCCGCCTCGGCCAGCGCGATCTGACCGCGCTCTTCGACGACGCGCGCGCCCTCTACCGTCACCTCGGCGAGGCGCTGCCCGAGCCGACCGCATTGACCGATCGCCCCGAGCCGACGTGACCTTCCGGAACAGAGCCCCCTCGGATTCCCTGCGGGAATCCTCATCGCCTCTGGAGTCTTCTTGATGCCCGCTTCCGCCATCGCCCCCGAGCAACTTGCCAGCGTCGGCGCCCTCGGCCGCAGCATCCTCGAGGAGGTGGGCAAGGCCTTCATCGGATCGCCGACGATCACCGAGGCGCTCCTGGTCGCCTTGTGCGCGCGCGGCCACGTCCTGATCGAGGGCAACCCGGGCGTCGCCAAGACCACGCTGGTGAAGGCGTTCGCGCAGACGATGACGATGAACTTCCGGCGCATCCAGTTCACGCCGGATCTGCTGCCGTCGGACATCACCGGCACGTACATCCTCGACCTCCGCACCAACACGTTCATCCTGCGCGAGGGCCCGGTATTCACCAACGTCCTGCTCGGCGACGAGATCAACCGCGCGCCCGCCAAGACCCAGTCGGCGCTGCTCGAGGCGATGCAGGAGTCGCAGGTCACGATCGAGGGCGAGACCCGGACCTTGACGGCGCCGTTCATGGTCCTCGCGACCCAGAACCCGATCGAGCAAGAGGGCACGTATCCCTTGCCCGAGGCCCAGGTCGATCGCTTCCTGATCAAGCTGAAGATGGGCTACCCCGAGCCCGCCGACGAGAAGCGGATGCTGCAGACCTACGACAAGCCGCCGCCGCCGGTGCGCGCGGTGGTCGGCCCGTCCGAGGTGCTGCGGATGCAGGCGCTGGCCCAGGAGGTGTTCGTCGCCGAGGAGCTGGTCGACTACGTGCTGGCCCTGGCGCTGTTCACCCGTGCCCACGCCCGGGTCTACCTCGGCGCGTCGCCGCGCGCGGCGCTGGCGCTGCTCCACGCGTGCAAGGCGCTCGCGCTGTTGCGCGGCCGCGACTTCGCGCTGCCCGACGACATCCGCCAGCTCGCGCCGCTGGTGCTGGCCCACCGCATCCTGATGACGCCCGACGCCGAGCTCGAGGGCGGCACCGGCAGCGGCGTGGTCGCCGAGGCGCTCGGCAAGGTCGGCTACAAGA
>JAYTAJ010000751.1:0-18423 GCA_043737575.1 Myxococcales bacterium
GCCGCCACCCGGCTTGGTGCCGGCCCCCTTCGGACCGCACGACAACGACAAGAACGACAGCAACGTGGCCAACGCCACGCCGCGGATCATCGGGCTTCGGTTCTTCACGGATGACATCCAACGCTCCTGTGGGAGGGAATGTCTAGGTCGGCCCTCCCGGTGTCGCGACCGTGGGGCCGCGGCTGCGGCCGAGTGTCGTCGGTCACATTCACCACCGTCAACCGCCGCGTTGCGCGGTCTCGACCGGCGTAGACTGAGCGTCATGCGCCTCGTCTTCCTCGTCGCGATGCTGGGTGCCGCGTGCAGCGGCGGCAATGACGGCGCGGTCGACGCCGCCGAGCCCGACGGCTTTCCGTGCGGCGGCTGCGACGCGCCGACCGTGCCCGACGCCGCAGAGACCTGCGCCGCGCTCCGCCACGAGCCGCGCCCCGCGAGCACGATCGAGCTGTTCGAGGACGGCCGCCTCCACGCCGGGCGCTCGTTCCGGGTCGCGATCGGCTACGACGCGACGCCGTGCGATCAGCTCGCGATGCCGACCGCGACCGTCGACAACGCGGCGCGCGAGGTCCGCTTCGAGCCCCACGTCTTCGCGTCGCGCGAGGCGTGCCCCGGGCTGCCGATCCGCCAGACCCGCGTGATGACCTTGCGCCTCGCCGCGGGGATCTGGCGGTTCACTGGCGTCAGCGACGTCGGGGTGCCGCCGTCGATCCACATCACCGTCGGTGCGGCGCCGCCGGTGCCGTGCGCGGTCGGCACCGGCGCGTGCCAGCAGGACTGCGACTGCCCCGATCGCCAGCGCTGCCTCGGCGGCGTCGGCCTCGGCGGCCCGTTCCTGCAGTGCGCGCTGCCGTGCGAGCTCGATCGCGACTGCGGCGGCGGCCAGTGCACGACGGTCCCCGACGGGCTGCAGCTCACCTGCGACGACGGCCTCGACGAGTGCGGCGGCGCGGGCCAGAGCTGCCCGACCGGCTTCACCTGCGCGAGCGGCAGTTGCTTGCCCGACTTCGTGCTGTCGTCGACGACGCGCCACGAGTGCGCGTGCGATGCCGACTGCGACGCGCCGCTGCGCTGCGTCGAGTCGGATCGACCCGATCGTGCGTCGCGCTGCGAGATCGCGTGTCCGACCGGCGGCGGCTGGTGCCAGGGCGCTCACGTCTGCGGCCCGGCGTCGTCGGACCTCAGCGGCCTCGCGCCGAGCGACTCGGTGTGCGGCTGGCTCGGCGACTGAGTTACTTCATCAGCGCGCGGATCGTGTCGATCACCTGGCGGAGCCGCATCGGCTTGTCGATGAAGATGTTGGCGCCCGCGCGCAACGCCGAGGCGCGCGCCGCGTCGCCGCCCGCCGACACCGCGATCACCGGCAGGTCGGTCAGGCCGAGCGTGGCGCGGACCTGCTCGATCACGTGGGCGCCGTCGATCACCGGCAGGTAGACGTCGATGATCAGCGCGTCGAAGCGCTCGGCGGCGAGCCGCAACAGCGCCTCGCGGCCGTTCGACGCCGACTGCACCGCGAACGACAGATCGCCGCCGCGCTTGCCCGAGCCGGCGAGGCCGTCGCCGATGAACGCCGCGACGTGGGGGTTGTCCTCGACCACCAGGACCCGCACCAGCCGCGACACCGTGCGCGGATCGCGGGCCCGGATGCGCTCGATCACCTGCGCCAGCCGGGTCCGGCCATCGCCCTCCAGGAACTCGATGCCGACGCCCGCGTCCTCGCCGCTGCGGGTCCAGCGCACCACGCCGTCGATCGCGATCGGCTCGACCAGGCCGGGGAACGACAGCGCGAGCCGCACCGCGCTGCCGGTCGGCAGCTCACGGTTGGTGGCGACGAAGGTCCCGCCCGACGACAGGTTGTCGGTGTAGTCGACGATCAGCTCCTCGGCCGCGTCGTACTCCACGATCAGCGTCACCCCGGCGCGGGTGTGACGGCGCTTGTCGCTGGCCGCTCCGGGATCGTCCGGTGAGTCAGAAGAGGACATGCGTGGGAAGCCGGACGCATAGTCGCCCGGCCATCGCGATCGCGCAACTCTTGACCGGTAGCGGTCGGGTGTGGGTGGGTGACTCGATCACGTCGGACTGTCGGTGCTCGCGCGCTCGATCGCGCGCGGCAGCGCGAGCGTGAAGCGGGTGCCCTGCGGTGCGCGCGGCGCGACCTCGATCGTGCCGCCGTGGTCGCGGATGATCTGGTGGGTGAGCGCGAGCCCGAGGCCGGTGCCGCCGTCCTTGGTCGACACGAACGGATCGAACAGCCGATCGAGCAGCTCGGGCGGGATGCCGGGGCCGTCGTCGTCGACGTCGATCAGCACGCGATCGCCGTCGCCGCGGGTGCGGATCCACACCTGACCGCCGCCGCGGGTCGCGACCGCCTCGGCGGCGTTGCGCACCAGGTTCAGCACCGACTGGCGGATCTGGCCCTCGTCGAGCAACGCCGGGGCGACGTCGTCGGCGTGCTCGACCTCGAGCGTGACCGCGCGGCTCGCGAGATCGTCCTTCACGAAGCGCGCGAGATCGTCGACCAGCGCCGCCACCGATCCGGCGGCGAGGCGCGGCTTGGGAAGGCGCGCGAAGGTCAGGTACTCCTCGGTGATCGCGGTGAGGCGATCGACCTCGCGGCCGATCGCGCGGCACAGCTCCTTGGCCTCGTCGCCGGCGTCGAGGACGCCCAGCTCCTCCTCGAGCAGCTCGCTGTTGAGCGCGATCGACGACAGCGGGTTGCGGACCTCGTGGGTGATCATCGCCGCCATCTTGCCGACCGCGGCGAGGCGCTCGGACCGCACCACCTCGCGCTCGCGCTCCTCGACCGCGCGGCCCATCGCGTTGAACTCGCGCGCCAGATCCGCGACCTCGGCCGGGCCGTGCTCGTCGATCCGACTGGCGTAGTCGCCCGCGGCGATGCGGCGCGCGGCGATGCGGAGCCGCCCGAGCGGGCGCAACGACAGCGTCACCCAGGTCGTCACCAGCACCCCGACCAGCACCGCGATGATGCCCATCGCGCCCGCGAAGAACCGCAGCCGGCTCGCGTTGTACTCGAGGTTGCGCGCGGTCCGCTCGGTGCGGATGCGCAGCTTGTCGGCCAGCTCCTCGATCATCGTGTAGATCCGGTCCTCGGTCGCGAGCAGCGCGTCGCGAGCCTTCACCGCGGCGGCGAGCTTCACCGGATCGGCGAGCGGCGGATCGGCGTGGAGGATGCGATCGATCGGCGGCGCCGCGAACAGCTCCTGGTAGCGCGGCGCGACGCTGTCGACGGCCTGCTGGACGTCGCCGATGTTGTCGAGGTAGCGGATCAGCGCGCCGCCGTGGCCGTGCGGTAGATCGCGCACGCCGTCGAGCGTGGTCGTGAGCTTGGCCAGCAGATCGGCGCGCTTGTCGCGCATGCGGCCGATGCGCTTCTCGACCACCAGCGGCGCGGTCTCACCCGGCAGCTCTTCTTTCAGGTACGCGTGGAGCAGCCGCTGCTGGCCCGCGAGATCCTTCGCGGCGATCGTGACCTTCAGGTAGCGGGTGCGGATGACCTCGGTCTCCGAGCGGAGCTCGTTCATGTACAGCACGATCCACACCATCGTCGCCGTGAACGTCAGGATGAGCACGACGAACCCGGCGAGGATCCGGATCGACAACGTGCGCAAGACGGCGGGCAGCGCCACGGCGGCAGGCTAGCGCGGATCGTGCGGAGCAGGCCGGACCGGTCACCGCGGTCGGATGATCGCGGCACGATCGCACCGAACTCGGGTGCGAGGCGTGTATAGTTCCTCTGTTCCGCCCCGGAGCCTATCCATGAAGCGAGCCTTGGTTCTGTTGGTCACCTTGATCGGCCTCGCGGTTGCCCGGCCCGCGCTGGCCAAACCGTCGATCGCCGTCCTCGGCCTCGAAGTCGTCGAGGAATCGGACACCCCCGACGCCAAGGCCGCGGCCTTCGCCGAGGCGCTCACCGAGGCGCTGCGCCAGCGGGCGCGGCTCGGCACCGGGCCGTTCACCCTCGCGGCAGGCAGCGACAAGAACCTCATCGAGATGAAGCTGCTCTCGGGCTGCGACTCGGAGGCCAACGGCTGCATGGCCGCGATCGGCGCCGAGCTCGCCGCCGATCGGCTGCTCTACGGCCGCATCCAGAAGAACGGCTCGAACTACCAGATCTCGCTCAAGCTGCTCAACGTCGACACCAAGTCGATCGAGCGCACCACCAGCGACCTCGCGCCGGTCGGCGAGTCGTCGACCGCGAACCTGTCGGCCCTCGGCAAGAAGCTCTACGCGAAGATCACCGGCGTCTCCAACCAGGCGACGCTGATCGTCAAGGCCAACGTCGCGACCGGCTCGGTCTCTCTCGACGGCGAGCCCAAGGGCCAGCTGGTCGGCGGCGCGCTGCGCATCGAGGGCCTCGCCGCGGGTGACTACAAGCTGACCGTCGAGTCGGAGTGCTACCTGAGCCACGAGGGCAAGGTCTCGGTCGAGGGCGGTCGCGACGTCACCGAGCCGGTCGAGCTCGAGAAGAACGCCGCGGGCGACTGCGGCGGCACCGAGGACGGCAACCGCGACAACGGCAACCGCGACAGCGGCCGCATCATCTCGGGCGGCGTCTCGCACGACGAGCGGCCCGGCGGCGGCGCGCGCGCGATGTTCTGGGCGACCGCCGCGGTCACCGCCGTCGGCGCTGGCGTCTGGGGCTACGGCTACTTCGGCATGATCCGCCCTGCCAAGGAGGATCTGAAACGCGCCGACAACCTCGGCGAGACCGACGAGGACGTCTGCAGTGGCCGGTCGCGCGACGCCCACGTCGACACCTGCGACAAGGGCAAGACCGGCCGGTTGCTCACGCAGATCGGCATCCCGATCACGATCGTCGCGGGCGCCGCGGCCGGCTACTTCTTCTATCGCGGCTACGTGTCGGCGCCCAGAACCGGCGAGCGGGCGCTCAACGCACGCAACCGCCGCAACAACATGACCGTCGCGCCCGTCGTCACCGCCACCACCGTCGGCGGCGTGCTGCATTTGGAATTTTGATTTCAGAACCCGGTGCGTGGTGCGTGGGGATCGGGGTTGGATCGGGCGGGGTCACGGGGCGCGAGCTCTCCGGGAGATCGACGCGCGTGAGGCGCCCGCCACCCCAACAAGGATCTGCGCCCCGGGGGCGGAAAAAGCGCGGGAGTCAAAATCGGGGATTGCAGTCCGGAATTCTCTGACGTAGAGTTTTTCGGAAGAGGGGGATTGTGCCGCCGTCTGCTCGGCGGTGATCGTCGAAGTTTCGGCGCGTCCCTCGACGCTCGACACGCGGCGCGGTGCGCCGTGGCGGAGCCGCGCGCGCTCGGCGGCGAGGAGACCCGTTCCGCATGATGAAGCCACAACTGACCAACATCTCATTGCCCGTCAACCTCATCAGTTCGTCGACTACGACGCTGAGCATCAACGATGTCGAGGCCGGGTTCATCCTGGCCAGTTACACGACACCGAATGGCAACAACTCGTCGTCGTACTCGAACAACCTCTTCGCGTGGGTCGGCGGGCCCGACGTGCCATGGGGCCAGTCGCCGATCGCCACCGCGACGGCGCCCGCCAACGGCACCGCCATCACGGGGACCTACGCGGCGAACCCGTACGTGGTCGGCTACTCCGTCGGCGCCGCGGTCGTCGGCAAGGGCGTGACGACGTATCCGAACGTGTGCGCGACCGCGTCGATCCCGCCCACCTGGGACGTCAACAAGGTCACCTACTTCTCGCCGAGCATCGGGATCACGACGGTCCAGACCAGCCTCATCAGCTTCACCTACTCGCTGCCCAACGGGTTCAACCCGAGCCAGTGCGGGAGCTGGATCGGCCTGTGGTTCGGCAACGTCAATCCCTACAACCTGAACCCGCTGGCGTCGGCGCCGATCACCCAGGCCACCAGCAGCGGCAGCTCGCCGATGATGGGGCTGGGCATCACGCCGAATGGCATCTACACCGCGGCGCTGTTCACGTCGGGCTACAACCCGAACCCGGCGAGTCTGAGCCTCACGACGATCGCCTCGACCGTCGTGTTCCAGACCCAGACCAAGCCCGGCTGAACGGCGATGACGTTCACGTTCTCGCAGGCGGCGGTGCCCCGACTCCTGATCGGTGCGGGTGCGTCCGGAGGTGCTGGCCAGGTGATCGCGGTGATGCCCGCGGCGCCAGCTCAGCCGAGCTACGCGCTCGCCGAGGTGCTGACCTCGGCCACGCTCGCCGCGAGCGTCATCATCCTCCACGAGCCGGTCGGCACCGATCCGGCGGCGCAGGAGGCGCTGGTCGCGGCGGTGCTGGCGCTGGCCGACGGCGGCCGGATCCTGGCGTGGGCGTGGACGCCCGCGTCGATCGCGCAGGCGCTGGCGGTGCCGCTGGTGGCGGGCGGCGCGACGGGCGTGATGACGCAGCTCGCGCTCGCGGTCGCGGTGGTGCCGACCTTGACGCTGGTGGTGCCGTCGAGCACCGCGCTGGCCGCGGGCGACGACGCGATCGTGCTCACGGGCTCGCCGCTCACCTTCGAGGGCGTGTCGGCGCCGACCGCGACGGTGGTGCCGCCGACCACGCTGGCGCTCACGGGCGTCGGGCTCGGCACGCTGGCGTTCCTCGCGTACGTGCCGCAGCGATCGCTCGACGCGATGGGCTGGGGCTTCGTGTTCGGCGCGCCGCCGTCGACCGACGACACCGAGCCGATGACGTTCACGGCGCCGCTGGCCACCCCCGACAGCAGCGTGCCCGGGTTGATCGCGACGTTTGATCCGCTGGCGGCGTCGGGCCCGGCCCCGGCCGCGGCGACGCGCAACGCGTTCGCGTTCACGGGCACCAACGTCGATGGCACCGCGACCACGCTGGCGTCGACGTACAAGACGCCAGCCGGCAACGACGACGTGATCCTCACGCCGCTGACCGGCGCCGACAGCCCGCGGCCCGCGCGCCTGGTCATCACTTACCCGCCGGTGCCGATCGCGCTGCCGCTGTACCTGTCGCTGGTGCCCGACGGGGACTTCGCGCTGTCCCTGGCGTCGGGGGCGACCGCGCCGACGCCGCTGCTCGCCGGGCTGCAGGCGACCGAGTACCTGGTGTTCCAGCCCGGCGATCCCGCGACCGCGGATCGGCTGCGCTTCGTCGCGGGCCAGCCGGCCTATGCGCCGAGCTTTCCACCGACGCTGGCGTCGCCGATCTCGGCGCCTGCGCCCGACGGTGGCGCCGCGCTGACCACGCGCTGGACCACCGCGTGGGCGATGCTGGTGCCAGCGACCGCGACGGCGCCGATCACCTCGGTCGCGCAGCCGCCCGGCTTCGCGCTGTACGGCGTCGATCAGGCCATCCACGGCGCGTACGCGAACCTGATGGGCCACCTCGATCCGGCGACGGCGTTGGTCGCGACGCCGACCGCGCCGTTCCCGCTGGTGCCGTACACCGCGGTCGTCCCCGGCGACGGCGAGGACCAGCTCGACGCGCGCCAGCTCGTCAGCTTCGAGGCCGAGCTCCTCGGGCCGCTCCGCCGCGCCGCGCTCGCGTCCGATCAGCTCGCGCGCGTGCGCTCGGCGCGGGGCCGATTGCACGCCCACGCGGCCGCGGCGACCACGACCCGCTACGCGACGCCGAGCGGCTACCTGTTCACGATGGACGGCGGCGGCGTGTGGACGTCGATCCTGCTCGCCAAGCTGTTCGCGTCCGATCAGCAGCTGGCGCTGCTCGAGCCCGAGGCCGCGGTCCGCGACGCGTTCCAGTCGGGCCAGCTGTTCCTACTCGACGCCAACGGTGTCCACCTCGGCACGCCCGCGGCCGCGGGTGGGCCCGGCTTCGCCAACGCGCTCACGATCGGCGAGTGGGCGATTGCCGCCGACGTCGGCCAGGGCAGCCAGTTCGGCGACTACGCGAACGTCCTGATCGTGAAGGGCGTGCGCGGACCGCTCTACGATCCGACCGGCCCGGCTGATCAGAACCTGGTCGGCAACCCGTCGAAGTGGACGATGGCCGACACCTTCGCCGCGCCGCGCACGCTGGCGCCGGGCGCCACCGAGCCGGGGCCGCCCGATCCGTCGCAGCTCGGCAACCTCGCCTTCTGGCTCCAGGGCTACTTCGCCGCCGCCGCCGCGAGCCCCGACGTCGAGTACTTCGGTGACTTCAACGCGCTGGCCCGCGATCCGTCGTGGACCGGCCTCTTGCTGCTGCGCGGGACGATCGCCGCGGTGCCGCCCGGGCTCGCGGGCATCACCGCGGGTGTCACCGACCCGACGGCGTTCAACGTGCATCACCTCGCGGTGCCGCTCACGCCCGTGAGCCTGACGCCGCCGTCGCCGGGCGACACCGCGGTCGGCCCCGACGTCACCCGCTCGAGCGCGGTGTCGGGCCTCATCTACTACCTCGATCCGCTGGCCGATCCCACCGACCTGGCGGCGCCGCTGCCGAGCGATCCGCAGCGCACCTACGACTTCCAGCTCAACTCGCTGCGGGTCCGCTTCGCGCACAGCGAGCTGCAGGCGTTCTCGAGCTACGCGCAGGTCACGCTCAACTCGCTGTTCGGCTCGCGGGTGTCGGGCCTCGGCGACGCGACCCGCAGCGACACGTCGGTGGTGTTGACCGGCGGCTACCAGCTCGTCGACGGTCAGCCGGTCTACAGCCTGACCAGCGTCGCCGATGCGCCGTACCTGTTGTCGAGCGGCACGCTCGCGCGCGTCGAGATCGCGGGCGTGCAGATGGCGACGATCCGCGCCGAGCCGACCGGCGTCACCGAGTCGGCGTTCGTGATGGGCGGCTTCCTCGACTTCGCGATCGTGCCCGGTCAGGCCACGCCCGCCGCGCCCGCGCTCGATCTGTTCGGCTTCGGCAACCTCGCGGGCCAGACCCAGCCGCACCAGGGGCTCGCGTTCGCCAACCTGCGGCTCACGATGACGTTCCCGACCGCGACGCCGAGCGCGCGCACGTTCGCGCTCGCCACCGACGGGATCGCGTTCGACCTGCGCCACAGCACGGTGCGCCCGGGCAGCCTGGTCGATCAGTTCCAGCTCCAGCTCACGTCGCTCTTCACGACCGACCAGACCGTGACGCAGGCCGGCTTCCTGCCGGTCATCGCGATGTTCCCGGCCGGCGACCTCGGCGCGACCTGGAACGGCCTGGTGTTCCGCCTCGATCTCGGCGGGCCGGGCGCGCTCGCCGCGGCGGTCGGGCTCGACTCGTCGCTGCTCCTGGCGTGGTCGCCGACCTCGCTCGCCGTCGACGGCAGCGGCAACCGCCTCGGCCTGCAGCTCCCTGGCACCGCGCAGGGCGCGCCGCTCATCAGCCTGCAGAGCGTGCTGAAGCTGTCGATCGGCCGCATCCAGCTCGCGTTCGATCCCAAGCCGGGCGCGTACCTGCTCATGCTCGACCAGATCGCGCTGGCGTTCCTCGGCCTGCTCAAGCTGCCGCCGAGCGGCGCGACCTCGTTCTACCTGTTCGGCGATCCGTCGGGCGGGCAGTCGGGCCTGGCCTGGTACGCGATCTACGCGAACGAACCACCGGCCGCGGTCGCCGCGCGAGGGGCGCCATGACGTTCATCGGAGACTTCTTCGACGGTGTCCAGCGACTCAACATCTCCCTCGCGCAGGAAGATCTCCGCGACGTGCAGCGCTTGCTCGCGGTGCTCGCGAGCACCGACGGTCTGCGCCTGTTCGTGCCGAGCGCGTCGGGCATGGGCCACCAGGGCTCGTGCGTGATCGTCCTCGATCGGCTGATCGCGCTCGGCTACAACGGCACGATCGACGTCGTCTACGAGCTGGCCGCGGGGCCGGCCCTCGAGACCCTGCTGCCCGGCTTCCGTTCCGGCAAGACCGACACGATGCCGTACCGCACGGCGACGCTGACGTTCGGCGTGTTCACCCCGCAGGCGGCGCCGAAGGTGGCCAAGCGGCTCGGCATCACCGGCGGCATGGACACCGACCGCGCCACCGAGCCGCCGACCACCAAGCTCAACGTCGGCGCGTTCCTCCAGCTCCAGCCCTTCGGCTGGGAAGTGAAGAGCAAGGGCGAGGCCTGGAACCAGCTCTGGATCGGCACGCAGTCGATCAGGCTGAACAGCGTCGAGTCGCTGGGCCGCCAGCACTTCGACAACCTCGCCTACGTGATGGCCGATCCCGCGCTCAGCGCGAGCGACTGGAGCGCCATCGCGGCGGTCACCGCGGATCCGGACAACCTGGACAAGGCGCGCGCGCTGATCGCGTGGGTCGGCAGCGTGCAGCCCGCGCCCTACTTCCTGCCTGCGTACGGGCTGCTCCGAGCTCCGGGGGCGCGGCCGCCGCCCTTCAGCTTCAGCAGCGCGATCCTGCCCGGGCTGCTCGCGGGCGCGCTCCGCCGCCTCCAGGCCGGCGGTCGGGACGCCGCGCGGCCCGCCGTGGTCGCGATCATCGGCTCGCCGAAGGACTCGCTGGTCGCCGACTTCCAGGCGGCGTGCGCGTTCGTCTACACCGGCCTCGCCGCAGGCAAGACCGTCCTCGAGCTCGTCGAGGTCGAGCGCGACGACGAGCTCATGTCGTCGACGCGGCGCGAGCTGTACCAGGCGATCGCCAGCGTGTATCCGCATTCGATCGGGTTCGCGATCAAGGACAACGCGGCCGCGCTGCAGGTCAAGCTGGCCGCGCTCCAGCCCGATCAGATCCTGTTCGTGCAGCTCGCGCCGGTGTCGCCGCTGGTCTTCAACCTGATGCTGGCGACCGCGACGCTACCGTTCATCTTCGAGGGACAAGGCACCGCGAACCTGGCGCTCAACCTCGGCAAGCCATTCTTCAAGATGGCGTCGGAGCGCCGCAACCAGCTGGCCGACGTCGTCTATAGCCTCCCGATGATGCCGGAGGTGCGCGACGCGGTGTGGACCGACGTCGGCCGGGCGATCATCGACCTGTGCGGCGTCACCTTCGCGAGCGTCGCCGGGGCGACCACGACGATCGCGTCGGTCTGGGCCCGCGCCACCGGCCCCGATCAGGAGGATCCGATCCAGCTCTACTTCGCCGCGCTGCGAGCCTTCTACCACGCGCCCGAGTACGACAAGGTGACGCTCGGCCTGCGCTTCACGATGCAGCAGGTCGCGCTGGTCGGCCAGCCGCTCGCCCTGCAGGCCGCGGTCGTCACCGACGACGACAGCCCGCTGCCAGCGCTGTACCAGGCGCTGCTCGCCAACCTCTCGGGCACCTCGCTCGACCTGGCGCCAGGCGCGATCCCGAGCGGGCCGTCGCCGATCGCGCAGGCGCTGGCCGGGTTGTTCGGCGGCGGCGTGTCGATCACGGGGGCGGCGATCGCGTTCCCTCCTCCGCAGACCGCGATCGCCATCACCGGCACCACCACGCTCGGCCTGGTGCCGCTCGCGACCCACGCCACCTTCACGATCGATCCCGACGTCCCTGGCGGCGCGACGCTCGTGCTCGGGCTTGCGCTGACCGCGCCGTCGCTGACCTTCGACGGAGCGCCGTGGCTCGCGCTGACCACCCCGACCGTGGCCGTGAACGTCTCGGACGGCGGCCTCCGCAACGTCGGCAGCTTCACCGCCGGGCTCACCGTCGGCACCAGCCAGCTCACCGTCACCGCCGATCTGCCGACCGCCACCACGCTGTCGGTGGCGATCGACTTCACGGTCGCGCCGCCCAGCATCGCGAGCGTGTTCCAGCTCCTCGGCGGCATCGATCTGACCGCGAGCCTGCCGGCGCCGCTCGACGCGCTGGCCGGGTTGTCGCTCGAGGACGCCAGCTTCGCGTATGACCTCGCGACCCAGCAGCTCGTCGCCTTCACGGTCGATCTGGTGACGAGGCCGCAGTGGCATCTGTTCGGCAACCTCACGCTCGACACGCTGGGCTTCAGCTTCACCGTCGCCGATCCGGTCGGCGCCCGCACGGTGTCGTGGGTCGCGTCGAGCGAGTTCATGATCGGCCTGGGCACGCTCGCGGTCTCGGTGAGCTACCCGAACCTGACGATCACGGCGCTCCTCGCCGACGACTCGTCGCCGATCGCGCTCGCCGAGCTGGTGAGCTTCTTCCTCGGCGGCGCGATCGCGGTTCCGATCTCGGGCGACCTGACCGACTTCAACCTGGCGGTGACGCCGGGCGCGGGCGCGGCAGCCACCACGTACTCGGTCGACGTCACGGTGGCCGGCGACTGGCCGGTGCCGACCGCGGCGCTCACCGTCTTCACCGTCGAGCAGCTCGGCTTCGCGATCGCGGGCACGGGCAGCGCCGCGACCGGCTCGATCACGGGCACGATCGGGTTCTTCGCCGCGAACCCGGCGATCGCGTTCGCGCTCACGGTGCGCGCGGCGTACCAGGGCCCGACCGCGGGCTGGGTGATCAGCGGCACCCAGGGCACGCAGCCGATCCTGGTCAGCCAGATCCTCACGACCTACCTCGGGTCCAACTGGTTCAGCGATCTGTTGCCCGACTTCACGCTCACCGACTTCGCGGCCGAGGTCCACCCGGGCGGCACCGATGGGCTGTCGTACTTCACGCTGGGCGGCGCGCTGTCGCTGACCCTGCCGTTCGGCGGGCTGGCGCTCGCCGCGCGCGGCACGTTCGGCAAGGCGATGGGCGCGAGCGCGCCGCCCGGATATCCGTTCGCGCAGCTCGCGGCGACCACGACCTGGAACGGGATCACGCTCGACTTCGGGTTCGACTACGCGCCCGGCACGCAGTCGTACACGGTGCAGTGGCGCAGCGTGATCGGCGCGATCGCGCAGGTGACGATGCCCGACCACACCCAGCACTGGGTCGCGTCGCTGCACTTCGCCGACGGCTTCACCCTCGGCAGCATGGTCGAGACGTTCGTGTCGTGGGTGACCGGCTACGCCTACGGCCTGGCCGCGCCGTGGAACCTGCTCGACGACATCAACCTGTCGGGCCTCGCGCTCACCTACGACTTCACCGCGGGCACGGTCGGCTTCGAGGTCGCCATCGGACCGATCGATCTGGTCTTCGCGAGGATCACGACGATCGGCCTCCGCTACGACTCGGCGGCCCCGGCCGGCACGCCGAAGCTGAAGCTGGTCCTCGAGGGCAGCTTCCCGTGGGCCGACGATCCCAAGCAGCTGTCGTGGGACCCGACCGATCCCAGCTCGACCCAGGCCCCGCCCGGCAACGGCAGCAAGTACCTCGACCTGCGCCTGCTCGCGCTCGGCCAGCGTGTCCGGGTTCCGGACATCGCGAAGGCGGCGACGGTGCAGCAGGCGATCGCCAAGCTCGCCGCGCTGCCGCCGCCCAGCGGCCACCAGCTCCCCGCCGTGACCTACGCGCCCGACGCGAGCTGGCTGATCGGCACCGACTTCGGCCTGCTCCGATACGACGACGCCAAGCAGCTGTACGCGGTGACCCTGCAGATCGTGTTCGCCGATCCCGATCTGTACGGCCTGCGCATCGCGCTGGCCGGGCCGCCCGCCAAGATCCTCGGCGGCCTCGACTTCCAGATCTTGTACCGGAAGATCAGCGACACCGTCGGCGTGTACCAGGCCGAGCTCGCGCTGCCGGCCGCGCTGCGCACGATCCAGGCCGGCATCTACACGATCCAGCTGCCGGTGATCGCCGCGGCGATCTACACCAACGGCGACTTCCTGATCGACATCGGCTTCCCGTGGAAGGCCGACTTCACGCGCTCGTTCACGGTCCAGGGGATCATCTACCCGGGCATCCCGCTGCTCGGCTCGGGCGGCTTCTACTTCGGCAAGCTGTCGAGCGCGACCACCGACAAGGTCCCCGCGGTCACCAACGGCACGTTCCAGCCGGTGATCGTGTTCGGCTTCGGCGCCCAGGTCGGGTTCGGCAAGAGCGTGACGATCGGCCCGCTGTCGGCCGGGTTCAGCCTGACCGTGCTCGGCATCATCGAGGGCGTGATCGCGCGGTGGAATCCGTACGCCGACGATCAGCACGGCACCACCACGCCGTCCCAGCTCGACGGCACCTACTTCTACAGCCTGTCGGGGACGTTCGGCATCGCCGGCACGCTCAACGGCCAGGTCGACTTCGCGATCGTCAAGGCCAAGGTCAACATCGTCCTGCGCGTCACCGCGCAGATCACGTTCACGTCGTACGCGCCGATCGTCTTCACGGTCCAGGCCACCGTCGACGTCTCGGCCGAGCTCGAGATCGATCTCGGCCTGTTCTCGATCACGATCCGCTTCCACTTCTCGCTGAGCCTGCGGCAGTCGTTCACGATCAACCCGTGGACCAACGCGTCGCCGCCGTGGCAGCTCGCGTCGGCGCCGCCGCCCGGGCGCCTCGGCGCGCCGCTCGAGGCCCGGCTATCGAGCCTGCGCCACGCCCGCGGCTTACGCGCGGCGCCCGTCGCGCCGGTGTGGACCCACCTCACCGCGCCGACGACCAAGCTGCCGCTCACCGGGTACCAGAGCTACGCGCTCACCGCGGCGGGCGACGCCGCGACCGCGCTCGCCGACCAGCTCACCTGCTACGTCGCGGCGCTGGCGATCGACGCGCCGGTGCCGGCCACGGTCGGCGCGCCCCACGTCGCCGCGGCCGACACCTCGTTCGACCGGCTCGCCAAGCTGGTGGCGCGCTGGGTGATCGCGGCGTTCCAGCCCGGGCCGAAGACCAGCGCCGCGGTCGACGCGCTGGTGATCAGCGACGACGTGCTGGCGGCGATCGCCGCGTTCCTCGCCGACGATCAGATCGATCCACAGCCCGTGCCCGGGGCGGCGTTCGACGCGATGCTCGCGCAGCAGGTCGCGATGACGTTGTGGGGACCGCGCGACATCGCGCCTGGCACCGCGATCGCGGGTGCGTTCTTCCCGATGCCGCCCGCGCTGCGCCTGACGGTCGCGGCCTACGGCGACGCGCCCGCGCTCGGCTATCGCTTCGCCGACTACAACACGCTGTCGGCGGCGGGCGTCGCCAACCTCCGGACCTACTTCGATCAGCTCGAGGTGCAGGTCCAGGCCGAGTCGCCGACCGCGCGACTCGGCGGGGTCACCGACCTCGGCGCGTCGGTGGCGAGCTTCGTCTTCACCGACTACGCGCTGTTCCTGGCCCGCCAGATGATCGCCGCGCTGCAAGCCGGGCTGCGCGATCTGCACCACACGCCGACCGCGGGCCAGCAGCCCGACGACGTCGTGGCGTGGGTCGTCACGACCGGCGCGATGGGGCCCGGCACGTACACGCGCGCCGATCTGTTCGCCGCCAACCCCGACGCGCCGCTGCGCGCGGGCGCGGCGCTGACGATCCGCGGCGCGATCACCACCGTCGGGCCGGGCGATAGCTTCGGCGCGATCGCGGCGCGACCGCAGTACGGCGGCGGGTTCACGGCCACGGCGCTGGCGTTGGCCAACGCGTCCAGCGATCGCGTGCTCGCGCCGGGCGCGTCGATCACGCTCGGCGGCGTCACCGCGCCGGTCGATCGCGGCGACAGCCTGACCACGATGGCTGGCAAGCTCGGCGTCGCGGTCGCGGCGGTGGTCGCCGATGCTGGCGTGCTCGCCGATCGCACGCTGGTGATGACGTTCGCCGCGCTGGCGGTCCCCGACTTCAGCGCCGCGGTCGCCGCCACGCTCGCGGAGACCGCGGCGGCGCAGGGCGTCACCGTCGTCGCGCTCGCCGTGCCCGACGGCAACGGCGCGATCGCCGATCTGTTCTGGGACGGCGGCGCGCCCGCGCGGCTCGATCTGCCGCACCTGCCGAAGTTCCCGGTCGGCGTGCTGCTCGGCGAGGTCCAGGCCACGGGCCAGATCGCGCAGCTCGCCGCGATCGTGTCGCGCTACCACCTCCACGGCCTGCGACTGCCGACGACCGACGTCACGCCCAACACGCTCGGCATGTGGGTCGAGCAGGTCGGCAAGCAGCTCACGCTGCCGCCCGACGCCGGGCTCTACGCGCTCACGGGCCAGCAGTTTCCGATCCCGCCGCTGTCGGCGACGCCGCTCGCGCTCGCGATCGGCCTCGACGGCGGACCGCCGTGGATCGCGGCGAAGAACGGGACCGCGACCGTGCCGTTCTCGGTGAGCGCCGCGGCGGGCGATCAGGCGGGAGCCGCGATCGTCGCGCTCCGCAGCTGGATCACGACGACTTGCCTCGCGACCGGCGCGCGCGTGCTCGGCGACGGCGGCGCGCTGCGGCGCACCGCCGCCTGCTTCGGCCTCGGCACCCGCACCGCGTGGATCGCGCCGACGCCGCCGAACCTGCCCTACGGCGCGCCGCTGCCGGGCGCGACCACGGCCCAGCTGTGGCGGTTCCCCGACGCGCTGGCGGCGCTGCTCGATCACAGCACCCACGCGGTGAGCCCGACGTTCACGCCGCAGACCCAGACCTACGACGAGGCGACCGGCGTGACGACGACCGCGCCGATCGTGAACTACGGCTGGGCCACCACGGTGGCGGTGACCGTGACGCAGGTGCCGCCGCCGCCCGCGGGCACCGCGGGGCAGTCGACCTACGAGGTGGTCGGCGCCGCCGATCGCGACGTGGTCGTGCTCGAGGATCTGGTCGCGCAGTTCCCCGATGACGGTGCGATCGCCGGGATCTGGATCGGCACCGCGCCGCCGCCCGGGCTCGGCAGCGCTGGCCTGGTGATCGCGCCGACGCCCACGTTCGGCATCGGCCAGGCCAACCTGTCGACGGTGACGCGGCCCGGCGGCGGCGGCGGCTTGCGCGCGGCGCGGGTGGCGGCGCCGACCGGCCCGGTCGCGCTCGGCGGCAACGCGGCGTTCCTGCGCCTCCTGTGGGAGGCGTCGATCACCGCGAGCGGCGGCTTCTTCCTCTACTACCAGGCCGACGGCGCCGGGCTGCCCGCCGACATCTTCGACGCCGACGGCCAGGCGGTGATCACGGTGGTCGTGATCTTCGCGGCGACGCTCGCCGATCAGCTCCACGACTGCATGACCGCGATCGCGATCACCGATCCGATCGATCTGGCGCGCTCGGCGGTGACTGTCGAGGCGGTCGCGGTCGCGACCACGGCGATCGCGCCGGCCGATCAGTCGCTCGCCGACTTCGCCGCGGCCGCGTACACCGATCTCGCCGACGTCGCCGCCGACAACGCGGGCGTCAGCCTCGCGACCGGCGCGACCTTGACGATCGCGGGCGGCACGTACCTGGTGTCGCCGCTCGGCACGCCGCCAGGCGGCGCCGTCGCCGCGATCGCCGCCTACTTCGCCTGCGATCCGGCCGCGATCATCGCGGCGAACCCGCGCATCCCTGCCGCGACCTGGACCGCGCCGCTGCCGGCCGACACCGCGATCCGGCTGCCGCGCCTCGAGCTCGCGATCGGCACCAGCCCGGGCGGCACCACGCTCGCCGCGATCGCCGCGTACTACGGCGCCGATCCCGCCGCGATCCTCGTCGACAACCAGACCCGCACTGGCCTGTACGCCACCGCGCTCGCGCTCGCGGGCGGGCCGTTCACCCAGGCGTCGACCTTGCCGATCGGCAGCCAGGCGCTGTCGCTGGCGCGGCCGGTCGCGGCGACTGGCAGCGATCCGCAGGCGCTGATGCTGCGGCAGTTCAGCCTGCTCGGCTACCAGATCACGGGCAACCAGGACTTCACCGCGAGCTACCTCGGCGTGCCGGTCGGTCCGACCGGCGGCGGCGGCGTCGGGATCGGCAAGGCCCGCGTGCCCAACCGGCTCGGCGTCGGCGACACCTGGACCTACGACGTGACGCTCGGCTACCAGGACGTGATCGCCGCCAAGGTCGGCGCCAACCCGTACCAGGCGGTGGGTCGGTTGCTCCAGCTCGAGCTGCGGTGGCTCGATCTGTTCGGCAACACGATCCTGTCGGACCTGACCGGCCCCGGGCTCGGCGGCGGCGGGCTGGTGAACCAGCAGCCGCTCCTGGTCGGCTACACCGACGCGCTGCTCGCGGTCGGGCAGTGGCCGTCGGTGACCGCGACGTGGCAGATCGCGGGCAGCCCGGGCGCACCTGCGCTCGCGCTGACGTTCGGCTTCGATCCGACCCGCTACACCAGCGCCGACGGCGCCGCCAACGCGACGACCGATCTGTCCGTGTACCGGACACTCGCGGCGCAGCTCGCCGATCCGGCGGGCGTCGGCTTCACCGCGGCGAGCTCGCTGGTCGCGGCGCCGTTGCCGATCGCGGCGACGCCGATGCTGACCTGGATCGCTGCGGTGATCGGCTTCCTCACCCAGATCGCGACCGGCTCCACGCCGCCGCCGCCGCCGCCGCTGGCGCTCGCGCTGCCGCTGGCGCCGCTGGTCGACGATCCGATCGTCGAGCTCAGCGCGGCGGTGACCTTGACCCGGCTCGGCGGCATCGTCGAGGGCGCCGTCGCGACCGTGCCCGGCCTGCGCGCCGCGACCACCGCGCTGACCCCGACCGGCGCCGCGACCGCCACCGGGCTCGCATCGTTCGCCGCCAGCTTCGAGGCCGCACTGCTCGGCCCCGACGCGCTGTACAAGGTCGCCTATGGGCCCGATCGCTTCGACGGCGGCGCCGCGACCTCGGCGACCTTGTGGGCGGTGCGGATCGGCCGCACCGA
>JAYTAJ010000752.1:0-3522 GCA_043737575.1 Myxococcales bacterium
GCGCGCGCGAGGAGCGCGGTCTGATCGTTCGGGCACGGTCCCGACGCGGGCTGGCTGTGACCACAATCCGGACAGACATGCATGGCGCGCACAGGGTAACACTGCGGGCGCGCCGACGCCGGTCGATCAGCGACGAGCGCGAATCTGTGACGGCGTCACGCCGAGCACGCGCCGCATGCAGCGCGCCATGTGACTCTGATGCGCGAAGCCGGCGTCGAGCGCGACCTGACTCGCGGGCACGTCACCGCGCCGCAAGAGCTCGCGCGCACGCTCGACGCGACGCCGCACGATGTACGCGTGCACGGCCATCCCCGTCGATCGCTTGAACAGCACCCGCAGATGCGACGCACTGACGCCGGCGACGCGCGCCAGGCGCAGCAGCGAGACATCCTGATCGAGATGCGCCTCGATGAACTCGGTGAGCCGCGCGAGCTGCGGCGGCGTCAAGCCGTCGCGCCGCGGCGCCGGTTGCGTGCGGTAGCGCGCGAGCAGCCGGACGGCCAGCGCCATGCCGAGGCTCTCGCGATAGACGAGCCCGCTCGGCGACAGGGCGCGTTGCTCCGCCGCGAGCGCCCACACGATGTGCTCGATCTGCGGGTCGCGGAGGTGGCACAGCGCGGCGATCTGCGCGTCGGCGCTGAGCCCCATCTCCTCGGCCGCGACGCTCACGAGCGACGCGGAGATGCGCAGATCGATCGTCTCGCTGGCGTCGTCCTCGAACCAGCCGTCCTCGGACAACCCCGCCGGGTACACGTTCACGTGCCCGCGCTCGCGAACGCAGCGAACGCCCGACGCCGGGCACGACACCCGCGCCGGTGTGCCCGCGTGCATGGTCACGACGTGATCTTCGATCGCGACATGCGCGTACGGCCCGGGTGGCGTCGCGCGAAGATCGAGCTGGAGCATCCAGCGGCGTAGCACGCGCGTGCGACCCGCACGACGCATCCATTCGTGCGCTCGAATCGGCGAATCGTGCGCGACGTGATCACCTCGCGGGCGCTACTCGTGGTGCATGTCAAACATCACCGTCCTCGGCGCCGGGCGGATGGGCTCCGCGCTCGTCCTCGGCTTCCTCGCGAAAGGTCACGCCGTCACCATCTGGAATCGCACGCGATCGCGCGCCGAACCGCTCGCCGAGCGCGGCGCCCGCGTCGCCGCCTCCGTCGACGAGGCGATCGCCGGCGCCGACCTCGTCGTCGGCAACCTCAGCGACTATGCCGCGACCACCGCGACGATCGGCGCGATGCGCGACCAGGTGTTCGTGCAGCTCGCCACCGGCACGCCAGCCCAGGCCCGCGCGATGGCGGCGTGGGCGCACGCGCAACGCATCGCGTACCTCGACGGCGCGATCATGGCGACGCCGGACCTCATCGGTCAGCCCGGCTGCACGCTGCTCTACGCGGGCCCCAAGGACCTGTTCGACGCCCACCTGCCGGTGCTCGCCGCGCTCGGCGACAACTCGGTCTACGTCGGCGCCGACCTCGGCCACGCGAACACGCTCGACGCCGCGCTGTTGATCGTCCTGTGGGGCGCAGCGTTCGGGACCTGGCACGCCGCGGCGATCTGTGAGGCCGAGGGCTTTCCGCTCGAGGCCCTCGCGACCTCGCTCGGCGCGACGATGCCCGTCATCGACGCAACCCTCCAGGACTCGATCGAGCGGATCCGCACGAACCGCTTCGCGGGCGACGCGACGACCCTGGCGACGGTCGCGACCTGCCACGCCTCGGTGCGCCTGATCCGCGAGATGAGCGAACGCCATGGCATCGAGCTCGGTCTCACCGAGGCCCTCGATCGCGTGTTTGCCCGCGCCGCCGCGGCAGGCTCGCAAGACGATGTCAGCGCCGTCTATCGATCGCTCCGGTCTGCGCAAGCCACCACACCGATCGCAACGTCGATGTGACCCGCGTCGTCGCGCGACGGTGATCGCGGCGACGTCGCGTCCGGCTGTCAGCGGCAATCAGCGCGCTCCCGGGCAACCTCCGCCGGGGTCGCTGACTCTGTCGCCTGCCATGAAAAACACCAATCCAAGAGCTCGCTCGGTTGCACGCTTCCTGTGTCTGCCACCTCCCGTGATCGCGATCGCGTTCGCGGGTGCCTGCGTGGCGCCCGACGAGCCCGGTGAGCCGACGGTCGACGTCGACAGCGCGGCCCGACGGCCGCCGCCGACGCCCGGCAGCGCCGGCATCGGCGACTCGCTGTTCGACACCCTCGGCAACGGCGGCTACGACGTCTTGCACTACGACCTCGACCTCCGCTACCAGACCGCCTCGCCCGCGCAGGCCATCGACGGCACCGTCACCATCGAGGCGCGCGCGACCCAGTCGCTGTCGCGGTTCAACCTCGACTTCGACGGCGACAGCGTGGGCTCGGTGACCGTCGACGACTGCGCGGCGACGTGGGTGCGCGACGGCGAGGAGCTGATCATCACGCCGGCCGACCCGATCCGGCGCGGCGAACGCTTCGAGGTGAAGGTCTCGCACTTCACCGCGACGCCGGTGGAGCCCGATCCCAACGTCTTCCTGGACGCGCCCTTCTTCATCACGCCCGATGGCAGCGCCTGGGCCGGCCAGCCCGACAACGCGCACCGGATCTTCCCGTCCAACGATCACCCGCGCGACATGGCGTCGTTCGACTTCCGGATCGACGTGCCGGCCGGCACCACCGCGGTCGCCAACGGCAGGCTGCGCGGTCGCCACACCCACCACGGCCGCACGGTGTGGCGCTACCAGCAGCGCCAGCCGATGGCGACCGAACTCGCGCAGGTCGCGGTCGGCGCGTTCACCGTGATCGAGCGCGGCCGCCACCACGGCGTCGACGTCCGCGACGTCGTGCCGACCCGGCTCGTCGCCGACCTCGATCCCAAGCTCGCCACCGTGATCGCCCACCTCGACTGGCTGGTCGACCTGGTCGGCCCCTACCCGTTCGACACCTACGGCACGCTCCCGGTCGACGCCCCGCTCGGCTTCGCGCTCGAGACCCAGACCCTGTCGCTGTTCGACGACTTCATCTTCGGCTTCCCCGCGGGGGTCCACGAGTCGATCATGGTCCACGAGCTCGCCCACCAGTGGTTCGGCAACAGCGTCGCGCCCGCCAACTGGTCAGACGTCTGGATGAACGAGGGCCACGCCACCTGGTACGAGGTCACCTACTTCACCCCGCCCGACTCGCCCGAGTTCCTCGAGTTCATGCAGTTCGTCTACGAGTTCAGCGACATCTTCCGCACCGACTACGGCGCGGTCGGCGCCCCGCGCAGCGGCCATCCGGACGACCTGTTCAACCTCAACGTCTACTACGGCGGCGCGCTCGTCTTGTACGCGCTGCACCAGCAGGTCGGCGACGACGACTTCCGCCGCATCGAACGGAGGTGGGTCCGCGACTATCGCGGTCGCTCGGCGACGTCGGCCGACTTCATCGAGCTGGCGTCGCGGGTCTCGGGCCAGGACCTGACCGAGTTCCTGAACGCGTGGCTCTACGGCGACACCACGCCGCCGATGCCCGGCCATCCCGACTGGGTCGTCATCC
>JAYTAJ010000753.1:0-3521 GCA_043737575.1 Myxococcales bacterium
GCGCCCCGCCCGCGGCGACGACGACGATGACGACGGGGTCGACGCCGGCGTCGATGCGCCGACCGACGGCCCCGATCCGTTCGATGGCGAGGTCTACGCCCACAGCTACCAGCGGCTGTACAAGATCGACCCCGACACGTTCGCGGTGTCGTTGATCGGGACGTTCAACTGGCCGGCCGGCCCCGACACCGATCTGATGACCGACCTCGCCGTCGACGAGGACGGCGAGATCACCGGCATCACCTTCGGCGGCGTGTGGGCGATCGACAAGCACACCGCGGCGGTCACGTTCCTGGCGCCGCTGACCGGCCAGGAGTTCAACGGCCTCACCTTCCTGCCGCGGCCGGGCGGCGAGATCCTGGCCGGCACCGGGCTCGGCGGCTCGCTGTGGCAGATCGATCCGACCGGGGTCGCGGCGCCCACCCAGATCGGCGCCTACGGCGGCCAGATGATCTCGAGCGGCGACATCGTGTCGGTGACCGGCTTCGGCACCGTCGCGACCGTGAAGAACGGCAGCGAGCTCGACTACCTCGCGCGCATCGACGAGACGACCGGGGTCGGCACCATCATCGGCCCCACCGGCTTCGCCGACATCTGGGGCGTCGGCTACTGGCGCGACAAGGTGTTCGGCTTCGTCGCGACCAACCAGTTCGTCGTGATCGACGTGCTGACCGGCGACGCGACGACGATCTCGGTCGGGCCCGAGAACTGGGCGGGCGCGGGGGTCACGACCAACGCGCCGATCGTCCCGCTGTGACCGCGGTGTCGCAGCTGGCGTTCGCGTGGCCCTGCGATCGGTAGAACCGGGGCTACAGTGCGCGGATGGAGTCGCACGCGTTCCACGAGGCGGGTTTCGGCGAGGTCCCGATCCGCAAGCTCGGCCTGCGCATCGCAGGCACGCCGCTCGAGTCGATCCTCGACGAGTTCGCCGCCGAGCTCGACGCGGTCGGCATCACCCGGCTGCGGCCGCGCTACTACCTGTCGACCGAGTGGGGCGTGCCGTTCGAGACCATCGCGCTGGCGATCCCGTTCTACCTGGCGCACCCCGATCTCGCCGAGCTGCACGCCGAGCGGACCGGGATGATCGAGGGCCACGATCCGGGCGAGGTGCGGCGCTACCTGCGCCACGAGATGGGCCACGTCCTCAACTACGCCTACAAGCTCTACGAGCGGCCCGACTGGATCGAGCGCTTCGGCGCCATCACCCAGCCGTACGTCGACGAGTATCGCCCCGAGCCGTGGAGCCGCCGCCACGTCCATCACCTGCCGGGCTGGTACGCGCAGAAGCACCCCGACGAGGACTGGGCCGAGACCTTCGCGGTGTGGATGACGCCCGGCCGCGACTGGCGCGCCGAGTACGCGGCGTGGCCCGACGCGCTCGGCAAGCTCGACTACTGCGATCGCCTGGTCCGCGAGATCGCTGGCCTGGAGCCGATCGTCACCGATGACGAGCTCGACGAGGACGTCGAGGAGATCGAGCTGTCGCCCGAGCAGTTCTACCGCGAGACCGTCGCGGCGGCGGCCGAGCTGCCGCCCGGGCTCGACGGCGCGCTGCGCGCGATCTTCCACGAGCTGCCGGCCGCGGGCGACGTCCTGCCGGCCGCGACGCTGATCCGTCGCCACGCCCGCGCGATCGCCCGCTCGGTCTACACCTGGACCGGGCACTTCCCCGAGCCGACCCGCGCGCTGCTGCAGGAGCTGGCGGCGCGCGCCGAGGTCGACGACCTCACGTACCCGGTCGGCCAGGAGTCATCGGCGCTGATCGCGGTCACCGCGCTGGTCACCAGCCTGGCGATGAACTTCGTGCAGCGCGGCGCTTACCTGCCGTAGCGTCCAGCCTCACTTGCCGAAGCGCGTGGGCGTGGTGCCCGGCTTGCCGTAGCGCGCGGTCGCCAGCTCGACGATGCGCTGGATCAGCTGCTCGTAGCTGATGCCAGCGGCGTTGGCCGCCATCGTGTACTCGTCGTTGCGCTCGAGGTAGCAGCTGGCGTTGACCTCGAGGACGTAGATGTCGCCGGTCTCGGCGACGCGCAGATCGACGCGGCCGTAGTCGCGGATGCGCAGCGCACGGTAGGCGTCGAGCGACACCTTGTGCAGCTTGGCGCGCAGCTCGTCGGGCAGCTCGGCGATGACCGCCTTGGTGCCCTTGAACTCCTTCGAGTCGGTCTCCCACTTGGCCTTGGCGTCGTAGACCTTCGGCATGCCCTCGGGCATCCCCGAGAAGTCGACCTCGATCGGTGGCAGCGCCTGGGGATCGCCGTTGCCGATCACGCCGACGTAGAACTCGCGGCCCTCGATGTACTCCTCGGCGAGCGCGGCGTCGCCGACCTCCTTGTGGATGAGCAGCACGCGCTCCATCATCTCGGTCGAGGTCCGCACCAGCGACTTGGCGCCGACGCCGATCGACGAGTCCATCGCGACCGGCTTCACGAACAGCGGCATGCGCAGGTTGCCGCCGGTCTCGAAGTCCTTGTCCTTGTGGAACACCGCGAAGCGCGGATACAGGATCTGCTCGAACGCGAGGAGCTTCTTGGCGAGCGCCTTGTCCTGACCGAGGTAGTACTCGCCGGGGCCGCAGCCGGTGTACGGCACGCCGAGCACGTCGAGCAGCCCGCACACGCCGATGTTGCCGCCGGCGTCGTCGCCGAACTCCTCGAGCAGGTTGAACACCAGCTCGGGCTGTTGCGCCTTGATGCCGTCGATCAGCGCGGTGACGTCCTTCCAGACGGCGAGGATCGACACCTCGTGCTGGTTGGCCTCGAGGGCGGCGGCGACGTGGCCGACGACGACGTCCCAGTCCTTCGAGCCTTCTTCGTCGACGTAGGTGAGGATCGTGATGCGCATCCACCACCATGGCAGCGATCGCGATCCTGGCTAGGGCTCGACGCGCTCGACCCGCGCCGCGACATGCTTGTGCAGCGGCGTGCCCGCGATCCAGTCGCGGTGATCGGACGAGGTCAGCTCGTTGGGCGCGGCGCCGCGGGTCTGCGGCGCGCCGGTGGCGTCGGGATAGTCGAGGCCGAGGCCGTTGGGCAAGGTCACGTGGCCGGGCTGCAGCGTGTCGGTGATCTCGACCGCGGTGACGACCGAGCCGCCGCGGGTGGTGACGCGGGCGCGGGCGCCGTCGATCAGACCGAGCCGCGCGGCGTCGTCGGGCGCGATCCGCAGCGCGCCGTCGCGATCCTTCCGCCGCCACGCCGGATCGCGAAAGATCGTGTTCGCCGTCGAGGTGCGGCGCTCGCCCGCGGCGAGGACGAACGGGAACGCCGGATCGCGCGCCGCCGGATCTTCCTGCGCGAGGCCGGCCAGCTCGCCGAGCAGCTCGGGCACCGCGAGGTGGATGCGGCGATCGGGATGCTCGAGGCGGCGCCAGGTCGCGTCGTCGTCGTCGACCGAGAACACCACGCCCGAGCGCCCCGCGAGCAGCGCGTCGAACAGCCGATCGCCGAGCGCGGGACCGTCGCCGGTGATCCCGGCGCGGCGGACCGCGTCGCCCTGGGTCAGCGCGAACTGCTGGCACA
>JAYTAJ010000754.1:0-3521 GCA_043737575.1 Myxococcales bacterium
CTCGAGCGCCTGGCGACGGCGACCAACCGCTGGCAGGAGCTGCTCGGCGAGTACACCCATCAGGTCCGCGACCTCGAGACCACCAACCGCAGCCAGGCCGCGGATCTGTGGGTCAAGATCGGCCGCTGGTACGGCGAGCACCTCGCCCACATCGAGTACGCGATCCACTCGGTGCAGCAGGCGCTGCGGATCGATCCCGCCCACGTCAACGCCCTCGCGGCGCTGTCGGAGCTGCAGCGCAAGCGCGGCTCGTGGGCCGAGCTGGTCGAGACCCTGTCGCGGCAGGCCGCGGCCGAGAAGGATCCCGGCAAGCGCGCCGAGGTCAACTTCGCGCTCGGCGAGCTGCTCGAGAACCAGGTGATGGATCAGGGCCAGGCGATCGGCGCCTACCAGCAGGCCCTCGCCAACGATCCGCAGTCGGTGCCGGTGTTGTCGTCGCTCGAGCGCCTGTACCGCTTCCACCAGATGTGGGCGCCGCTGATCGACGTCCTCGGCAAGAAGGCCGCGATCGATCAGGACGAGCGCGAGGTCACCCGGCTCCGCCTCGAGATCGGCCAGATCTGGGACCTGCGTCTGTACGACGCGAGCGCCGCGATCGGGTCGTACCAGGCGGTGCTCGAGGCCGATCCGACCAACCTCCCCGCGCTGCGCGCCCTCGAGCAGCTCTACGAAAAGACCGGTCAGTCCGAGAAGTACCTCGAGGTCCTCGAGGCCCAGCTCGACGCGTCACCGACCGACGCCGAGCGGGTGTCGTTGTACGAGCGCATGGCGTCGGCGTGGGAGGAGCGGTTCGGCAAGCTCGACCGCGCCGCCGAGGCGCTCGAGAAGATCGTCGCCCTCGACGGCCGCAACTACGGCGCGTACCGCGAGCTGTCGCGCATCTACTACCAGGCCGGTCGCTGGGAGGCGCTGGTCGAGACCTACCGCAACCACATCCTCAACACCACCGACGTCGCGACGCGGGTCGATCTGTACTGCGCGATGGGCGTGGTCTACGAGCAGCAGCTCGCCGACTTCGATCGCTCGATCGAGGCCTACACCGACGTGCTCGGCTTCGACGCCGACGAGCCGCGCGCCCTCGACGCCCTCGGCCGTCTGTACGAGCGGATCAGCGAGTGGGACCGCGCCATCGACGTGATGTCGCAGCTGGTCACGATCATCTTCGACCCGAAGAAGCAGGTCGATCTCTACCACCGCATCGGCCGCATCCAGCACGCCCAGCTCGGCGACGCCGGCGAGGCCGAGACCAACTTCGTCCGCGGCCTCGCGGTCGATCCTGGCCACGTCTCGACGATGGAGGCCCTGACCAAGCTCTACTCGGAGCGTGGCGACTGGCTGAAGGCGGCGCAGATGATGGAGCGGGCCGAGGCTCACACCCCGGTCGTGCTCGACAAGGTCCGCCTGCTCCACGAGGCGGCGCGCATCTACCACGATCGCCTGCGCGACCGAGACCGGGCCAAGCCGCTGTTCGCCGCGGTGATCGGCCTCGACCCCGAGCACGTCGACGCTGGCCGACCGCTGGCCGAGACCTACTTCGCGGGCGGCGAGTGGCTGCAGCTGTCGCCGGTGATCGAGATGCTGGTGCGCAAGGTCGGCCAGAGCCGGCCCGATCCGCGCGAGCTCAACGAGCTGTACTACCGCGCGGCCCGGACCGCCGACGAGCTCGGCGACTACGACCGCGCGCTGCGCCACTACGAGGCCGCGTACAACATCGACTCGACCTACTTGCCGACGCTGATCGGGCGAGCCGACCTGCTCTACAAGATGTCGGAGTGGGATCAGGCCGGCAAGATCTACCAGACCATCCTGGTGCAGCACCGCGACTCGCAGCCCGAGGGCGAGGTGGTGCGCATCTACAACCGGATGGGCATGGTTCGGCAGAACCTGGGGGAGCGCAAGAAGGCGCTCAACATGTTCGAGAAGGCGCTCGAGATCGATCCGACGCACCGCGAGACCTTGCAGGCGGTGGTGGCGCTGCAGACCCAGCAGAACGACTGGGAGGCGGTGGTCCACGCCAAGCGCGGCCTGATGGCGACCTCCGACGCCGCCGAGAAGGTGGCGCTGCTCGACGAGATCGGCGGCATCTATCACGACGGCAAGCGGCTGAACAACCCGGGCAAGGCGGTGGCCGCGTACATCGAGGCCCTCGAGGTCACGCCCGACGATCACTCGCTCCTGCAGAAGGTGCTCGACGTCTACACCGAGTCGAAGCAGTGGAAGAAGGTCGTCGAGACCATCCAGCGCTTCATCGATCTGGAGAGCGATCCGATCCGCCGCGGCTCGTACTTGCTGGCCGCGGGCACGATCGCGCGCGACGAGCTGAAGGCGTCGGACGAGGCGATCGACTACTACAACGGCGCGCTCGACAACTTCTTCGCCGACCCGGCGAAGCTGCCGAAGTCGTACATGCCGCGAGCGCTGAAGGCGTTCGCCGACATCGACAAGATCCTCACCACCAAGAAGGACTGGAAGGCGCAGGAGCGCGCCTACCGGCAGATGTTCAAGCGCCTGCCGCAGCCCGACGGGTCCGGCGCCGAGGGCGACCCGTACCACACGCTGCGCGTGAGCCTGATGCACGCGCTCGGCGAGATCTATCGATCGCGCCTCGGCAACTTCGAGAGCGCGATCACCGCGTTCGAGTTTGCCCAGCAGCTCGACGCCTCGAACAAGGATCGCGCCGAGATCCTGGCCGAGCTCTACGTCCGCGCTGGCGCCGACTACGCCGACAAGGCGGTCGCGGTGCACATGCAGATGCTGCGCGACGAGCCGTTCAAGTACGACTCGTACAAGGCCCTCGACAGCATCTACAAGGACGGCCACCACTACGACAAGCGGTGGTGCATGTGCGCGACCCTGGCCTTCCTCAAGAAGGCGGATCAGGAGCAGCTGCAGTTCTACGAGCAGTACAAGCCGCGCGGCCTGGTGAAGGCCAAGAGCATCATGACCTCGGAGTCGTGGGGCAAGCTGATCCACCGCGACGAGAACCGCTACATCTCGTCGATCATGGGCGCGGTGTGGAGCGGCGTCGCGTCGATGAAGTCGTACCCGCACAAGGAGCTGGGCATCAAGCGCAAGGACAAGCGCACGCTGGCGACCGACCAGCTGATGTTCTCGAAGCTGTTCTATTACGTCGCGCAGGTGCTGGCGGTGCCGGTCCCCGAGGTCTTCCTCATCGAGGACCAGAAGCCGGCCGACATCCAGCTCGCCAACTTCGTCGAGAAGACCGAGCTGTGTCCGGCGTTCGTGGTGCGGCCGCACCTGCTCTCGGGCAAGACCGAGCGCGAGATCGCGTTCCTGTCGGCGCGGCGGCTCACGTTCATGCGGCCGGAGTACTACCTGAAGCTGCTCTTGCCGACGAACACCGAGCTGAAGGTCGCGCTGATGTCGGCGATCATGCTGGTGCGCCGCGACTTCCCGGTGCCGCCGGATCTGGTCCAGCACGTCCAGGGCTACATGCCGGAGATCCAGCGCCGCTTGAACCCGGCGGTGCTGGAGCAGCTCGCGGTGGTGGTGAACCGCTT